>CAYHXG010000035.1:0-4303 GCA_964360575.1 uncultured Candidatus Saccharibacteria bacterium
ACAAAACCACCGAATCTATTTTTAGACCGCTTTCTGATTTCTTAATAATAACATTAGTAAGATAGATTTTATCAAGCACAACAGAAGTAATGACATGATTGAAGTCCGACTTCAATCAGAAATATTTATTAAAAAAGCCACTTGAGATCCTACGACTCAAGTGGCCGACTTTTGGAATATTATCCTACCACCAAAAACATATGGTGGCAGTGGCTATAATGCCCGCTACGACCATCCAAGCAGCTCCCACTGACCCCATGATGCCAAAGTGTAGAAACATATAGGAAAGAAAAGATATACCTGCCCAAACACACAAAATAGCTATAGCCTTGCTTAGATCTTTCATAAACAATCTCCCTCTAATTAGGATTTGTTGAAGAACTTGACCTTAAGTGTTACATAACCTATCATTCTCGTCAAATCAAACTACCACGAGCTGGCGATCGCTGGTTCATGGTAGCCAATTGAAGTCGGACTTCAATCGGAAGACGCTTAGGGTTTGGCGACTATTTTTAAAGGATAATTGAGTGTTTTTTCTATGGTAGTTTGATTCTGGGCAATAACGTCAAATAATTTTTTAACCAAGGCCTCGCGTTGGTGATATAAACCCAGCTGCGGCCGGCGCGGCAAGGTGGGGTCGTCCAACAGGGCTTTCACAATAAACGGCATTACCATGGAATAATCAGCTTGCAGGCTTTCGGTTTGCTGGCGGTAAGTTTTTGGGTTTACCTTGCCCCACGAAACAGCTTCCGAAGGAAAACACGAAGACAAGCTGCCGTCGGTAACGGGCGAGGAAACAATTTGCACATCATAATCGTAACCGCGAATATTATTAAGCAAGAATATCTGCGACAGAGTGGGTTCGGGCTGTAAGCTATAATTTTTAGGCACACCCCCGCCCAAAATTAAAATCCCAAGAGTCTTAGCTTCGGAATCAAACAAACCCCAATGGTGGTAGGCGCAACTTTCGAAAACATCAGCGTGCAAATCGTAATCAAACCAATACGGTCGGTTAGAAACACGATTTAGCGCCCATAACTTTACCGAGTTTAAAAAAGCACTACCGTCTGCTGGCGCGCCAATAAAGACTGGAATGCCCAAGCGCGAACAAGTGGCCAACAAGCCAGAACGGACTCCCATTTCTTTCTCCTGCGCTTCGTAATATCTACCCAAAAGATAATTCCGTTCTGTTGTGGTCATGCGTTTTTGAAATTCCGGCCGCTCCAAAATCGCGCTTATCATTCTATCTTGGTCAAACAAAACTTCTTCTTTAAAACCAGTATCAGCCACACGAATAATTCCTGCTTCGCGATATGCCCCGTCATCACCAAAAATATCCACCTCCTTAATCGGCCGATTTCCCGCTTCGGCTTTATACAAAGCATCGTGGCCGTCGTGGTAACAAATTGCATCGGTTACGGTTATGTAGGCCACCCAGCCTGTTTCTAAAAGTGGAATCAACCAAGCGCGATGCTGATCGGAAACAGTTATTGGCCCCGCCACCGTAACCACCAAAGGCACATTGTTTATAATCGCTTCGCGTAAAATAGAATAGACTCTTCTTAAATAAGCCCCGCCAAAAGACGGTAAAGCATTTTCAAAAACTTCTCTAAGGGAATCCAGTTTATCTACCGGACGGGCTATCACAGGTGAGCGCAGACCAGCATTCGAGCCATAAGAAACATCCTGATTTTTTTCGCCGTTCAAATAAAATTCAGTTAGATTCTCTTCTTCTTTTTCTTTTAACATTTTGAAAGCGATTAAAGAATAAACCAACTGCGCCGCGCCATATTCTGTTAAAGCATCGCCCGCGCGTGGAGCCACCTCAACCACATCGGCGCTTAACACTTCTTTTACTTTAAAAAGCTCCCCTAAAAAACCATACAAATATCCCCAATCAAGCCCGCCTTGCACCGGCGTACCTGTAGCTGGCATGTACATGGGATCAATTCCGTCTATATCTAAAGTTAAATAAACTTTGTCGGTCTTGATAGCGTCTATAATATCGCGATAGGAGTGTTTTTGATTCTGACCCCACTCAAAAACCTTTAAATTGTTTTCTTTGGCAAAATCATTCTCGGCTTGTGAATAAGCTCGAATGCCTATGTGAACCGTATTAAAACCATTTTCAAAAGCGCGGCGCATAACACAAGCGTGCGAATATTTGCCGAACGGAGCCTCGTTAAAATCAGCATCGGTGTCGCGTAGGTCTAGGTGTGCATCAATTTGTACAAATGTAACACTTTCGGCTAATCCCTGACGGGCCAAAGATTGGATCGGTCCATTGGTAATAGAGTGCTCTCCACCCAAAATAACCACAAACTTTCCCAAAGAAAAATAATATTCGTAAATATCACGAACATGTTCCACTGTACCCTCGGGCGCCAGATTATTAAGATCGCCTGTGTCGTAGTAAGCAATTTTTATTTTATCGGCCGGTGAGGTTTGGGTATGGCGTTCAAAAAATTCCACTTGAGTGTGCAGGCAGTCAATTATAGCCATGGGACCCTTGTCGGCGCCTTTGCCAAAAGAAGACGTGGCATCGTAATTAGCGCCTATCAAAACCACATCGGCTTCTTCGGGATCGGAGCAGTTGATTATGGACTTGGGCATTCGTGTAGAAAATAGTTGATGGAATGATAGAAAAAGAACCAAGTAATGTCAAAAAACTCTCTAGAGTTGTGGCTATAAAACTGCTGAAAATCCTTTAAGCGGGTGACTGTGATAAAATATATAATAGATTCTCTTTATATAAAAAATATCAAATAAGTTCTTTGCTTATCTGGACGATATTGATATTAAAAGTAAGATTGGTAAAAAGTAGCTTAAAAAAGAAAAGGGTGCCTTAGGCAGTTAGCCTTTCGGACCCCTTTTCGTCTGAATATACCTATATTAGCAGACGGGTTATAAATGTCTACAACCCGATGATAGCGTCGTACACAACACCAAAACTACTTGTATATGCCATGAGTCCCTATGTTTATGAAATCCACCATACTCTTGCTACTGAAAGCAAACATCACCCTATACTGACCCACGACAGTAAAAGCCCAGTAATCTTTATATTTACCATGAAGTTTATGTGTATCTAGCTGAGAATCAAAGGGATTATTCCTAAAGATATTTTCTCTTTCCAATGCTTTTTCTCTTACATAATCTGGCAATTTCTGATAGGCTTTTCTGAATTTTGACGTAGTCCTAACAATCATGCCAATTTAATTTAGATCGGCCAACGATTTTAATGTTTTCAGTTTCTTCTGCTTTTTTTCTTTAAGATAAACCTCTACGGCGTAATCTGTATCCTCAACCTCATCAAGCTTTTTTTGGAAGATTTTTTTCAAATCTAAAAGCTTCTTATATTCCCCGCGGGGAATAAGCACAAAATCACTGGATTTTTTATCTTTCATTAAAACCGAAGCCATGAGGGTATATTATAATGAAACATACTTTGATTTCAACTCCTCAAATTTATTCTCGGCGATGGAGTGGCGGATTTGAGCCATAAGATTGTTGAAAAAATAAACATTGTGGAACGAGGCCAAGTAACCGGCTTGAAGATTTTTGTTTTTAAATAGTTGATGCAATTCGCCTCGGCTTATTTTTTTAACCGCGCAAATTTCGCAAGCGCATTCCGGGTCAAGAACGTTTTTATCGTCGCGGTAAACTCCTTTGGTAATATCCACCTCGCCGCGCGAGGTATACAAATTGCCATGCCGGCCTTCGCGCGTGGGCACCACACAATCAAAGGTATCTATGCCTTTGGAAACACCGATAAACAAATCTTGAACCAATCCAATACCTAACAGATGCCTGGGTTTGTTTTCGGGCAAGTGCGGAATCACCCAGTCTAACTCTTTAAACTGTTTTGGATTTATGCCGCCCCCGCCCAAGGCGGGTCCGCCTAGGGCGGAGAACGATGAACCAAATGAACCGCCCACAGCAAAACCTTCAAAATCCAAACCACCAATAAATTTAGCGCTTTCGCGCCGCAAGTCTTCAAACAATCCGCCCTGAACGATGCCATATAAAAACTGTTTTGAGGCTTTAGCCCGAAGGCACTTGAGGGCCCAGCGGTGTGTGCGGACTAGAGCCTCTTGATTGTACCGGTAGTCGTGCAGAGGCGAAGTTGGTTCATCAAAAGCTAAAATAATATCGGCACCAAGTTTTTCCTGAATCCAAATGGATTTTTTAGCATCCAAAAACACCTCTCTTTTTCCGCCCACGGCGGATCCGTCTTGGACGGAGAAATAAACACCTTCATCCATAATCCGCACCAGATTTTCCCTATCATGATTTGTCAAAC
>CAYHXG010000035.1:4403-5883 GCA_964360575.1 uncultured Candidatus Saccharibacteria bacterium
TAAACACCTTCATCCATAATCCGCACCAGATTTTCCCTATCATGATTTGTCAAACATTGAATGTTTGACACTTTGCCTACACCCGATTGACGCGCAAACCCCAAACTAAAAACTTGAAACCCGCCGGAATCGGTCATTAACGGATGCGGCCAGTCCATATTTTCATGCAAACCGGAATATTTTTCTAAACCGCTATCGCCCAAGGTTTGCCACAAATGGTAAGTATTGGCGATAATTAATTGGGTTTTTGATTTAACGAGATCTTCGTTCGATAGTTCTCTAACTTTAGCGTGTGTGCCCACTACCACATAGCTGGGGGTTTCCACCACACCATGCGGAGTCTCCAAAACGCCCAACCGGGCGCGCGAGTTGGGATCTTTTTTTAGAATTTTAAACATCAAAAGTTATACTCCCCTAATAAAAGAAATTATCGGATCACCAGTTTTTACAAGTTTACGCATCGATTTTATTATTCCAGTTTTTAGTGATATTTCCCTCTCGTTTTTGTTGTATTTCTTCATGATGCTCTCATAGAAGCTTAGGTTTCTATCAAAATAAGCATCGCTTTCTATAAGAATAATTCTTTTCTCGGCCTCATTTAATCCTAACCAAACTTTATTTATAGCCTCTGAAGTTAACGGCTTCTTTTTTTCTGTACCCCCCTGACCCTCTTCAGCTTCTAAAAGCTGGGCTATATCTTCCTCCGTAAGCGGACCAAGAAAATCCTTTCTTTCGGCCTCTCTCTCTTTTTCTTTTTCGGCTTCCTCTATAGCACCAAGAAGCTCCTTCATGTCCTCTGGAGATTCCTCACCACCCCAATTTTTTGGCATTTCTGGTCCCGACGGCATAATATTGGATAAATTTATTTAAATATTAACCTTCGATTCTATAAGCGCGGCCCGTGGGTCGTACACCAAAAGAAGTTTACGCAAAGCCTGAACTACCCCTGCCTTTTTCTTGCCATGCTTATTCCCATATTCAGGAATTATGGAATCAAACTGTTCTTGGGAACAAGTCACAAATTTCTTTTCTATATCGCTTAATGTTTCCCAAACTTTAGCCACATGCTCGGGGGTTAGTTCTTTTGTTTTACCTTCAAGCGCATCGTAGCCTTCTAGCATTCTTTCCAAATCTTCCTCGGACAAAGCGCCTTTACGATTTATCACTTTAGCAACCTCTTCCTCGCCAAAAAGGTCCGAGAGATTATCTTCTTCGGGCTGACCATAGTTTTTTATTGCTTCTGGTCCAAACGACATAGTAATTAATAACTGGCGGAGGCGGAAGGATTCGAACCTTCGGAGGGATTTCTCCCTCAACATCTTAGCAGGATGCTGCTTTAAACCACTCAGCCACGCCTCCAATTTCTCCCTAATATACTACTTTAATTGTCTACACTTATCAAATCAATTATGGTATTTTAACAACAGGGCGGGGTGCTAGAGAGGTTTAATAGGCTGGTCTTGAAAACCAGAAGGGGTGC
>CAYHXG010000036.1:0-5728 GCA_964360575.1 uncultured Candidatus Saccharibacteria bacterium
CTTCCGATGTGGAACCACAAAACAAGCTAAATATTAAAAAGAAAGATCTGCCGCAAGAAGAAACGAAGACTTTGTTACTTAACGTGGCTTAATAAGTCCCATAGGACTTATTGGACCTTTATGTCTTTATATAATTTCGTCTATAATCTTCAAAGAAAACCTAAAAAGACCAAAGAGAGAATATTGGTTGGGTTTCTCGCCGCCTCGTTTATTGTTTTGGTTACTATTTGGTTTTTTATGTTTAAAAATCAGTTGAGCCAAACCAGAACAGCCCTAACTCCAACCTCCGCTAAACTGTTGGGCGAAGATCAAGGGCTTTTAAGTCCGTTAGCAACTCTACTACAAGGTTTTAGAGGCTTTAAAAACGATATTACTCAAAAAATTGGTGAATATAGGTCAAACAATGCACCGGCAACTGATTCGGAGAACATAAGACCAGTGTATGAATTGCGAGTAGAATAAAATCAAGGTGACGAACCCCAGCTCCAAATTTTGTGATCGCTCGCTAGCGCTCACGAACAAAATATGAATATCCAACCACGCGAAATTACTCAAGAGATGCAGGAGGCCTATTTGGATTATGCCATGAGTGTAATTGTGGCGCGGGCTCTGCCTGATGTTAGAGATGGTTTAAAACCGGTGCATCGGAGAATTTTATATTCCATGCATGAAAACGGCTTGCGGCATAGCGCCAAATACCGAAAGTGTGCCACGGTGGTGGGTGATGTTATTGGTAAGTATCATCCCCATGGCGATGTTGCCATTTACGATGCTCTCGCGCGTATGGCCCAAGATTTTTCCCTGCGTTATCCCTTGGTGGACGGCCAAGGTAATTTTGGTTCTATAGACGGTGATGCTCCCGCGGCTTACCGCTACACCGAGTGCCGTATGGAAAGTATTACCGAGGAGATGTTGGCCGATATAGATAAGGATACGGTTAACTGGAGCGAAAACTACGATGGCACCCGCGAGGAGCCGTCTGTAATGCCAGCTAAGGTGCCTAATATACTTTTAAACGGTTCGGTGGGTATTGCTGTGGGTATGGCTACCAATATTCCCCCGCATAACTTGGTAGAGGTTGTGGATGCTTTGTTGCACTTAGCCGATGATGCGAAAGCCACCAGTGAAGATTTGATGCAGTTTGTAAAAGGCCCGGATTTTCCCACAGGTGGAGCCATCTACGGCAAAAAAGATATCATGCAAGCTTACGCTTCTGGGCGCGGGCCGATGGTGGTGCGCGGTATAGCCGATGTTGTTGAAGCTAAGCCCTCCTACGCCAAGGTCTTCGACTCCGAGAGATCTCAGGCGTTCGTCCCGACGACTCAGCCCCGAGGGACTCGAGGAGCTACGAAGGGCGAGGGTTCCAAGGGTTATCAGATAATCATCAAAGAAATTCCTTATCAGGTAAATAAGGCAACCATGTTGGAACACTTGGCGGAACTCGTTAAAGAAAAAAAGATAGAGGGCATTAAAGATATTCGCGACGAATCCGATAAAGATGGTATTAGAATAATGATTGAATTAAGAAGTGATGCCTATCCTCAAAAAGTTTTAAACAAACTCTATAAATTAACGGATCTCCAAAAAACTTTTCACTTAAACATGCTGGCTTTGGTGGACGGTATTCAGCCCCAAATATTGTCTTTAAAATCAGTTCTGGAGCATTATCTTAACCATCGTCGGCTAGTGGTGGAGCGTCGAACCAAGTTTGACCTTAAAAAAGCCGAGGAAAGAAAACATATTTTGGAGGGTCTCTCTAAAGCCCTCGACCACATAGATGCTGTGGTGGAGACCATTAGGAAATCGGATACGCGCGAGGAGGCTCACGCCAATTTAATAAAAAAGTTTAAACTATCCGAAATTCAAGCCACCGCCATTTTGGAAATGCGCTTGCAGACTTTGGCGGGTTTGGAAAGAAAAAAGATAGAAGACGAACTTTCCGAAAAAAGAAAACTCATAGAATATTTAAATAGTCTCTTAAACGATCCCCAAAAACTTTTAGGTGTGGTTAAAACTGAATTTAAAGAAATAAAAGAAAAATATCCCAGCGAACGCCGCACCAAAATTTTTGTAAGCCCCATTGGCGAATTTAGCGAAGAAGATTTAATTCCCGATGAAGAAGTTATTATTACCTTAAGCCGTGATGGTTTTATTAAACGTCTGCCGCCGGGCACTTACCGCACCCAAAAACGCGGCGGATCGGGCAAGATCGGAGCCGCTGTGGCCGAAGAGGATTTTATTCAGCATCTGGTGGTAGCTAACACTCACAACAGTATTTTGTTTTTTACCTCTTCGGGCAAGGTTTTTTTGGCCAAAGTGCACGAGATCCCTGTAGCCACCCGAACCTCTAAGGGTCGGGCCTTGGTTAACTTTCTAGAAATTGCCCAAGAAGAAG
Organism: uncultured Candidatus Saccharibacteria bacterium; assembly: GCA_964360575.1. Classification (GTDB taxonomy): domain Bacteria; phylum Patescibacteriota; class Minisyncoccia; order JACQLN01; family JACQLN01; genus JACQLN01. The sequence goes on from CAYHXG010000036.1 coordinate 2,396, forward strand.
TTATTACAGCTATTGTGCCGGTTAAATTTGATATAAAAAAATCTAAAGCGGAAAACAACCCGGGCAAATATTTAGTGATGATGACTCGTAATGGTATAATTAAAAAAACAGAAGTGGCCGATTTTGCGAATGTCCGGCGTTCTGGCCTTATTGCTATAAAACTCCGTAAAGGAGACGAGCTGGATTGGGTCAAACTAACTTCGGGTAAGGACGAAATAATTTTGGTTACAAGAAGCGGTCAAGCTATCAGATTTTCCGAAAACGATGTGCGGGATATGGGCCGCAATGCCAGTGGAGTAAACGCCATGAGATTAAAGGGAGGTGATGTATTGGCTGGCGCCGATATTATTAGCCAAAAAGACAAAGACGCCGAAATGTTGGTGGTTATGTCTAAGGGTTATGCCAAGCGTACGCCGGTTAAGCTCTACAAGCGTCAAAAGCGGGCTGGCTCGGGCATAAAAACAGCCAAAGTTACACCCAAAACCGGCGAGGTGGTCTCGGCCAAGATTCTAGACCCCGAAGAGCAGGATCTCATAGTTATTTCTAAAAAAGGCCAGCTTATCCGTACACCTATCAAAGACGTTTCGGTGTTGGGCCGAGCCACTCAGGGTGTGAGAGTGATGCGGCTTAAGGAGGGAGACACTATTTCGTCAATAACTACTTTGTAGTTCACAGTTACTAGTTCTTGGTTTTAGTTTATCAGTTTCTAGTTCTGGTTTAACTAAAACTATTAACTAACAACTATAACCAAAAACCACAAACTAAGAACTAAAATGGCTACAGAAGGATTCTTAAACCCCGATTCTATAATTACCGAGCTTAATATAAAGCCCGGTTCTAAAATTGGCGATTTTGGTTCGGGTTCTGGCTATTTCGGTTTGCTCTTAGCGGCGGCGGTTGGACCCGATGGTTTGGTAACGGCTATAGATGTTTTACAAAATAAATTAGACACACTACGGACCGCGGCCCAAGCCCGCAATCTTCTTAATTTAAATTATGTTAGAGGTAATTTAGAAGTTTTGGGCGGCTCACAATTGCAAGACGCCAGCCAAGATCTGGTTTTACTGGCTAATATTCTGTTTCAGTCTCAAAAAAAGGAGGACATTCTTAAAGAAGCCGCGCGAGTTTTAAAATCGGGCGGGGAGCTTGCCGTTATCGATTGGGATCCAGCCTCTCCCTTTGGGCCTAAAGGTAGTGGTTGGAAATTTTCTAAAGAAGAAGGCCAGAATTTGGCGGGCCCCCTTGGTTTTGGCTTAGTGCGAGAGATTCCTGTGGCTAAGGATCATTGGGGACTTCTTTTTAAAAAATCCTAAGCACGAAATCCGAAATTCGAAACAAATTAGAATTTATTAAATTTAAATTTTGAACATTGTTTCGTGTTTCGATATTCGGGTTTCGAATTTATTTAATGCGTTATAGGTTAATAATTTTTACAGTCATTGGTATCTTGGTCTTGCTGGCTGTTTTAGCTTTTGTGTTTGGGCGCAAAGGCGGTGGGGGCGAGGCTATATCTTTAGAATTTTGGGGTACTGGACCCGCCGGCAATTGGTCGCAAATAATTGCGGCTTACCAAAAAGACAATCCCCAAGTTTCTGTAAAATACATAGCCAAAGATGCCAGCCGGTACGAAAGAGATTTGGTGGAAGCCTTAGCTGCGGGCGTGGGTCCGGACATTGCAGTTATAAACAATGTTTGGTTGGGTAAGCATTTAAATAAATTATCGCCAGCACCCAGCCAAGTTTTAAGTATCGCAACATTTAAAGATTCTTTTGCCGATTCAGCTCATCAAGATTTAATAAGGGCTGGTAAAATTTACGCAGTTCCCTTTTATATAGATACTCTAGCTCTCTATTACAATAAAGCTTTTTACAACAACGCCGGTTTAGTTAGCCCTCCCAAGACTTGGGAAGAATTCAGTGACGCTGTAAAAAAGTTGACTCAAAAAGATGAGGGCGGCAATATTGTGCGCTCGGGCGCGGCCTTGGGCACGGCGGCCAACATTAACTACGCCAGCGACATTTTAAATTTACTAATGATGCAAACAGGAGCAACCATGGTTTCTAAAGATGGTCGGCAAGTGTTGTTTGACCGCACAGTCAGCTTACAGGGAAAAAATTATTCACCAGGTCTAGCCGCTTTAGATTTTTATACCAGTTTTGCTTTAAGCACTAAGCCGGTTTACACCTGGAATGCTCGTATGCCCGGCTCATTAAAAGCTTTCACGGAAGGTAAAACAGCTATGTATATTGGTTACGCTAAAGATCTTAAAGCAATCCGAAATTCTCTTCCTAACTTTGGTGTAGCGCCCATGCCCCAAATAAAAGATTCACGCAAAGACTCTTCTTATTTAGATATAAATTGGGCTAGTTACCAAGCCGGCGCGGTAATGCAGTCTAGCACCAAAAAAGAAGCAGCTTGGCGATTTTTGTCTTTTGCCGTAGGTCGTGATTCTGCTGGAGCCTATTTACGTTCAGCCTATCTGCCCCCAGCTAGAAAAGATCTAATTGAATTTACGGCGTCCGACGCGTTGCTTAATATTTTTGCCAAACAAATTTTAACGGCCGCCAACTGGTTTCAACCGGATGAAGCCGAAGTGAGAAAAATTTTTGAGCGAACAATCAACGCAGTAACTTTAAACCAAACCCCCTCTAAAGAAGCTCTGCGTGAAGCCGCTAGCGAAGCAACAAACTTACTAAGATAAATTCGAAGCACGAAATCTCTTCGAGCCTGAGGCTCTCAGAGCCGAACGGCCGAAATACGAAACAAATTCAAATGTCTGAATCTCAAAAAACGAAACGATATGATTTAGAAGAGCGCACACTGAAATTTGCCAAAAAAGTGAGGAAATTTATTGAGAAATTACCCAAAACCGTAAGTAATATAGAAGATGGTAAACAACTTATAAGGTCTTCAGGTTCTATCGGAGCTAATTATATTGAAGCCAACGAGGCTGTTAGCAAAAAAGATTTTATTTTACGTATTAAAATTTATCGCAAGGAGTCAAAAGAGAGTAAATACTGGTTGTCTTTGGTTGATATTGGTAGTAATGAAGCTCTTAATAAAGAATGTCTGGATTTGGGGAGAGAAAGTACAGAACTAATGATGATATTCGGGTCTATCATGAGAAATTCCTCCGCTGTTTAGTTGTTTTTGATTTATAATTTAAATATTGTTTCGAGTTTCGTGCTTCGGATTTCGAATTTATGAGACACATATTTTTGTTGATTGCTATTGTTATTGCGGTAATGGTTTTGTTTAACCCTCAGTTTGTTTACGCGGATCACGGTCTTGTGCCTTGCCATGGCATTGATTGTTCGCTCTGCGATCTTTTTA
>CAYHXG010000037.1:0-5648 GCA_964360575.1 uncultured Candidatus Saccharibacteria bacterium
TATTGAATTCCTCTACGCCTAGTTTCCAATACTTTTTCCAGTTTTTACTCATTATTTTTTGAATGTTTTTTTAACCAAACTGCGATTTTAGCGATATCATATTTTTTGACAACTGCGTCCGATACAAAATTTTCCAAAATTTCATTTGAGGTTTTTAAAATATATCCGTTGATATGCAAAAAACGCGCCGCCAGGGCAATGGCAGTTCTCTTGTTTCCGTCAATAAAAACGTGGTGGCAGGCACAAGATTCGAAATAAACAGCAGCTTTTTCAAAAATATCTAGATACAAATCCTTGCCACCCATAGCCATCTTAGGGCGTTCTATTATGGAACCTAAAAGGTTTATATCCCTCACACCATGTAATCCGCCTGATTCATCTAAAATTTTGGCATGTATAACCAAAACATCTTCATGAGAAAGGTATCGCATTGAAAAGCAAACTTATTTTTTGGCCAAAGCCTCCAGTGCCGACCGATACTGTTTTATAAATTTATCGGTCCAGGAAAGAAGTTCCTGGCTAATGTTTTTGATTGGCTCAATGATCACGGTCTTTTCCTCAACATCAACCTCAACCCTAACTTCATCTCCAATCTTAAGACCGAGCTCTTTTAAAGATTTTTTGGGTATGGTAACGGCAGCCGAGGAGCCAACTTTTAATAATTTTTGTGTCATATTTTAATTATAATATTATTATAATATATAGGTCAAGCTGGCTAGTCATCCATTATCCATTGGACTCGCCCCACGGAACCGTCCATCAAACGGACTTTGATACCCCGCGGATGGTTTTCGCGCGGACTCAAAACATCTTTTACAATGCCTTGTTTATATTTATTAGTGCCATAATTTTCTTTCTCTATAATCCAAACCGCAGCACCCTCTTTTATTTTAGACCGCTCGGGAGGATTCGGGTTATCGTGGTAGTTATCGGCCATTTTTTATATCTATTGATTATCTTATACGAACTTGCTAGTATCCAGTTAACGATGGGTGGCATACTAGCCAAGTCACCACGCCAGCGCGCACATCGCTTACCTCTGGCTACCGCAAGAGATCTGTTTTAGGGGTTCTGCAGGACTCCTCATTCGGGAAGAGGCACCGATAGACAGACGCAATCTTGCGGTTTTTTATTTTCCATGACACTTCTTGTACCCCGGTAGCAGAACCTCGCTGACTCGGTTCGCTACGGGGCTGCGCTTCGCTTGTTTTTTTATTTGCCGTGACAATGTTTGTACTTAATAGGCTTTCCATCAGATTTAGTCGCTCCGCAGGGGCAGGGGTCGTTGCGGCCAACTTTGTCGCCAGAACGTTGATTTACGCCGACTTGACGTTGGTTTCCACTGATTTCATCGGCGTTAGTCCGCGTTTTGATCGGCGTAGATCCGCGTATTCCAGCAGGAATAGTGCCGACTTTAAATATCAGCCCAGCCACTTGCGCTTCCATATTAGCCACAAAATCTTTAAACATGCGGTGCCCCTCGGTTTTGTATTCCACCAGCGGGTCGCGCTGGCCGTAGGCGCGTAAGCCCACGGAATCGCGCAAATGCTCCATTTCATCCAAGTGATCCATCCAAAGTTCGTCTAGCGTGCGCAAAAATACCAATTTTTCAATATTTCGCATTTGTTCTTCACCTAAATCTTTTTCTTTTCGATCGTAAAATTCCCTCGCAAGTTTTTTAAGTTTTTCCGCGAGTTCCACCGAATTATTCTTAAGAGCTTCTATTTCCGATTTTATACCCTCCGTAGATAAAATTCTAGATAAATTCTCTAAAACTCCGCCGGCGTCAACTTGGCTTGATTCCGCCGATGTGTTTGATGAAACAGTAGATTCTATTTCAGCATCCAAAATTTCCAAAACTTTCTCTTGGCTTTTATTTTTAAATTCCGGCGACACAAATTCGCGCCGCATTTTATACACCACCTCGCGGTGCTTATTCATTACTTCGTCGTATTCCAAAACATGCTTTCTCATATCAAAGTGATAACCTTCGATTTTAGCCTGGGCCGATTCTATAGCTTTGGAAACAAGAGAACTTTTTATGGCCTCGTCTTCGGGAATATTAAAGCGCGTCATTAAATTTTTAATTCGGTCGCCGCCAAAAACGCGCATGAGATCGTCCTCCAAAGATACAAAAAATTGTGATTCACCTTGGTCACCCTGCCGGCCGGAACGTCCCCGCAATTGGTTATCTATACGCCGCGCTTCGTGTCTGCCTGTACCCAAAACAAACAAGCCCCCTAACTCAACAACTTTACGATATTCTTTTTTCCATTCTTTGTATTTTTCGGTTAAATTAGATTCTTCATCATCAATTTTTATTTTTGAGATTTGATTTTTAAATTTGCTCGGCGCATGCCCGCCGAGCATTATATCCACACCCCTACCGGCAATATTGGTAGCCAAGGTAACCGCGCCCGGCCTACCAGCTTGAGCAATAATTTCGGCCTCAGCCTCGTGGTTTTTGGCATTTAAAACTTTATGTGGCACACCAATTTGATCGAGCAAAGAACTTACCTGCTCGTTTTTTTCTATGGAACTTGTACCCAACAAAACCGGTTGGCCTTTTTCGTGAAGCTCTTTAACTTTGCGCAAAACCGCTTGAAATTTTCCTTTTTCAGAACGATAAATTAAATCAGCTTCGTCTTTACGCACCATTGGTTTATGAGTTGGGATTGTCGCCACATCCAAACCATAAACTTTATGAAATTCTTCTTGCGACGTGGCCGCTGTGCCCGACATTCCGGCCAATTTTTTATAGAGCCGAAAATAGTTTTGAAAAGTGATGGTAGCCACCGTGCGCGATTCTCTTTTAACCATAACACTCTCTTTAGCTTCTATGGCTTGATGCAAACCTTCGGAATATCTGCGCCCCGGCATTAAGCGGCCGGTGAATTCGTCCACAATAATTACCTCACCGTCTTTTACAATATAATCTTTGTCTTTTTTAAACAAAACTTCAGCCCGCAAGGCCTGTTCCAAATGATGTACTAATCTTATACCTCCCTCCTCGTACAGGTTGTTGACACCGAGATTATTCTCTACTTTGGCAATGCCTTCTTGAGTTAATGTTACCGCCCGTCTTTTTTCATCCACAATATAGTGCTCCTCGCGGTTTAATTTGGGCACTAGGCGTGCGAATTTTTGATAGAGTGCGCCCGATTCTTCATCGGGTTGCGAAATTATTAAAGGCGTTCTGGCTTCATCTATTAAAATACTATCTACTTCATCTACAATGGCAAAATTCCAGCCGCCTTCTCCTTCGCTTCTTTGAGACAAATCTTTGGTTTCATACACCAAATTATCACGCAAATAATCAAAACCGTATTCGTTGTTGGTGCCATAAGTAATATCGGCGCGGTAAGCCTCTTTCTTATCACACGGCCGTAGAAACTCATAGACAACTTTAAACGAACCGAGACTATCGCGTTTATTATCCAAATCCGAAGCACGAATATCTAAATCTCTTCGAGAGCCTGAGGGCTCCTCAGAGCCTCGAACGGCCGAAACAATATTCAAATCTAAATTTTCCAAACCGGAAACTTTTTCTGATTTATTATTTTGAGTTTGTTTAGAATTTCGGATTTCGGATTTCGGATTTTCTGTATGAGAGGAATCATACAGGTATGATTGATCGTGATTAATACACCCCACCGTCATACCTAGCGCATTATATATTTGCCCCATCCAGACCGCGTCACGACGAGCTAAATAATCGTTAACCGTAACCACATGTACGCCTCGGCCTGAAAGAGCGTTAAGGTACACCGCTAAAGTTGCGGTTAAAGTTTTACCTTCGCCTGTTCTCATTTCGGCAATTTTGCCTTCATGCAAAGCCATACCACCCACCAACTGCACATCAAAGTGCCTCTGGCCCAAGGTGCGCACAGAAGCTTCTCTGGCTGCTGCAAAAGCCTCGGGCAAAATCTGATCCAGCGCTTCACCTTTATTTAGTCTTGATCTAAATTCCTGTGTCTTAATTTCTAATTCCTGATTCGATAGTTTCTTGTATTCTGGATCCAGTTTATTGATTTCTGCCACAACCTTAAACGACCGCTTTATAAAGCGGTCGTTTTCGCTGCCGAAAATATTGCTGAATATAGCCATAATGTCCTAGCTAGATTATATAGTAACCACAATTAACCCAAATTTGACAGGCATGGCCCGTATTTGTTAGTATTGATATCATCATGAAAAAGGCCCTGGCAGGGTTCCGTCCCTATCGGGGGCTTTTTCTTTTTACGGTATTTTCTCAAGATATTGACTTACAACGGACATTCGCTATATACTGTCAAAGTATCCCGAATGGAAAAGATCACCCCATAAGGTTTCGTCCTTATGGGGACTTTTCTTTTTTGTAAGACAACCTACCCCTTAAATCATTCATAAACCTCAAATAAGAACGGAAAATACGAAACTTAAGTAGAGCAGAAAATTTATAACGATTAGGGATAATAAGCACCTTCAGCTTATCTTTCTCGAGAAGATGCTTTACTAAACAATGAAAATCGCCGTCCCCGGATATAATCACCGCTTTATCATAATTTGTAAATTCAATCATCGCTTGCAAAACCAACTCTGCGTCACAATTGCCTTTAGTGGAACCATCTTTATACCCCAATGTCGGTTTGAAGATACATATATAACCCGACCTGGTTAAGAAATCATACAGCTTTTTATTATCCTCAACATAACCAATAAATAAAAATGCTTTTGTTACATTATATTTCTCCTTGAGATATACACGAAAACGGGCGAAATCTAAAACCCAACCTTGATTGCGTATATTCAAATTAAGGTTCTGGCTATCTATAAACGCATAGTTATTTTCTCCATTTTTCATATAAAAGCATTGCTTATTAAGATAGCGGATTTCGAGGAAAAATGAAATCCCGTAGTGAATTTTCAATATTTCTTCGGCGTAGCTGTTGAAAATTCTACTGCGGGATAAAAAAGCGCCGGCGACTTTTTTGTCGCTGGCGCTCTGTATCTCTTCAAAAGGGGTTTACTCCATGGCGTCAATCTCGACGTCATGGTTCAACACCTTGTGACCACCCCAGGGCTAAAATGGTGAAACTGGCCCGGTTTATAAAAACTAAGGGGCTAAACCGACATTGATATCTTTGGCGCAATCCTCATCAAATTCTCGGCAGTCACATAATAATTCCTCGCCAACCTGAATATCGACGAGGGCGATATCTATTCCCTCCACCTCACCTATGGCCTCAATATTGGTTATATTAGGATTAACAGAATGGTTTAAAAAACGGTAGTCATCGGCGCAAATCACATAATAATGACTCGATTCATCTTTATAACTGTAACAGTAATGTAAAAACTGGTTTCGGGCTGGTTCAGACAGTTGGTCTAGTTCGGCTTCGCTATATTTTAAATCAAAGCCGCGTTTAAACTTCCAAATAGACGTGCCCTTGGGAATAAACTGATCGGCAAAAAGTCCAATGCTGTGAATCTTACTGGGGCCGATTTTTGTCTTTACCAGTAACATAATCAGTTTACCAATTCTCCATTTTCATACACCGTAAGACCTTTTTTCTTAAGTTCTTTAAAAAATTCCTCCTCGGGCACTACAGCCTCGGGTGCGAAACTACCCGGAGTTTTTATGACACCATCCTTTATCATCTTGGCGA
>CAYHXG010000038.1:0-5620 GCA_964360575.1 uncultured Candidatus Saccharibacteria bacterium
AGCACCTTTTTAAGGTAAAGATATTTATATATTCAAAAGGTGCTGGGTGCTCAATATTTATAACTATTCGCTTCGCCACCCCGACGTACGTCGGGGCTCGTAGATAAAATTGGCATGTATCAATCAACTTGTAAAAAATGTAGACGCTTGGGTTATAAGGTTTGCGATTCCGCCAAATGCGGTATGGTGCGCAAGCCTTATCCGCCCGGACAGCATGGTAAAAATGCTGGCCGACGGCGAACCTCGGAATATGGCGTTCAACAGGCCGAAAAGCAGAAGCTCAAGTTGATTTACGGTTTAAGAGAAAAACAATTTAGGCGTTATTTTGATTTTGCTTCCAAGAAAAGAGGTGTAACGCCACAAATCATGATGGAGCTTTTGGAGCGGCGGCTAGACAACGTTGTTTTTCGGGTGGGTTTGGCACCCACGAGGCGGGCGGCCCGCCAATTGGTTGGCCACGGGCATGTGTTGGTTAATGGTAAAAAGGTAAGTTCGCCATCTTATTCCGTTAAAACCGGCGAACAAATAGATGTTAAGGAATCCACCAAAGCCAAAAAACTTTTTGCTGAAACCAGAACTATTCTAAAAAAGTTTAATCCACCTCAATGGCTGGAGTTAGATAAAGAAAAACTTTCCGCTAAGGTAACTAATATGCCCGATCAAGATTTTTTGGCCGCCCTACCGGTAGAGGTTTCAAAAGTATTGGAGTACTATTCTAGATAATAAATAATTCCACACTAGCTATACCGAGCTCGGTCGGCAGTCTGTCCTAGCTCGATCAACCTGGGTGGTTAATAAATATGCAAAAGTTTTCATTACCCCAAAAACCAAAAATCATAAGCCGAGATGGTAGTTCGGCTATGATAGAGATCGACTCTTTATATCCGGGTTATGGCACAACCTTGGGCAACGCGGTGCGCCGGGTGCTTTTGTCGTCCATTCCGGGTGCGGCTATTACCGCAGTCAAAATAAATGGTGTGGATCATGAGTTTTCTACTATGCCCAATGTTATGGAAGACGTGATCCATATTCTTTTGAATTTGAAGCAAATTAGATTCAAACTCTATAAAGACGAAGCGGTTAGCATTAAACTTTCTGTTAAGGGTGAGAAAAAGGTGACCGCGGAGGATTTTGAAACCAGAAACGGCGAAGTGGAGATTGTTAACCCCGAAGCTTACATTGCCACTCTAACCGACAAAAAATCCAAATTGGAAATAGAAGCCGAGGTTGCGCCGGGAGTAGGTTACGAACCAGTAGAACGCAGAAAAAAAGAAAAAATTGCCATTGGCAGTATTGCTTTAGATGCCATTTATACTCCCATCAGAAAAGTTAAGTTTAATGTTGAAAACATGCGTGTGGGCGATAGAACCGATTTTAATAAGTTGATTTTTGAGATAGAAACCGATGGCTCTTTAAAACCGGAGACCGCCTTTAAGAAAGCGGTAGATATTTTAAACGAACACGTTGGAATTTTAGGCAGCATAGAAATTGTTGAAGATGAAGTAGAAGAAAAGGAAGCCAAAAAACCGGCTAGGAAATCGAAGAAAACGGAATGATGGGTCTGGTTAGACCTATAGGCACGATAATTTTATGAAGCACGTAAGTAAAAAAGGTAGAAAATTTGGTCGAGTAAAGAAGGTTAGAAAAGCTTTGTTAAGAAGTTTGTGTTTGGCTTTGGTTTTAAAGGGCCGCATTAAAACTACCGAAGCTAAAGCCAAAGAACTTTCCAAGGTTATCGCTCCTTTCGTAACTAAGGCCAAAAAAGGGGGTCTCGCCAATGTAAGATTGATCGCTAGATTTTTACCAGAAAAAGCGGTTACAAAGTTGGTTAAAGAAATTGGGCCCAAATATCAATCGCGCCCGGGTGGTTATACTCGCATAATAAAGTTGGGCGAGGTTAGAAAAGATGGGGCGAAAATGTGTTACATTGAATTTATCTAATATGATACTAATATGAGTACAAACAGGGAATACAAATTCAATGCCGCTGGTGAAATACTTGGCCGTTTAGCCACCCAGGTGGCTGTGGTTTTGCGTGGCAAAGATAGCGCTGGTTTCTCGCCTAATAATCCCGATCTGAAAAGAAAAGTAACTGTTTACAATACCGATAAATTAAAATTTACTGGTAGTAAATTAACTAATAAAAAATATCACCAGTATAGCGGTTACCCGGGCGGTTTAAGAACAAGAACTTTGGCGGATCAGCTGGCTCGTGATTCCCGCGAAGTTTTTAGGCTGGCGGTCTATGGCATGTTGCCAAAAAACAGATTACGCAATAAGTTTATGGTCAATTTAAAGTTATATAAGGGTGAGGCTAAATAAAGCTATGCCAACTAAAACAGCGTCAGAAAAAATTATTGAACCAATGGAAATTGATTCCAGAATCGAAAAAGAAGAAACGCCGGTTTTTGATTTGGAAAGGAAAGATTCCAAAAGATATTTTGAAGCTATTGGTCGGCGCAAGCGCGCGGTGGCGAGAGTAAGAATTTTTACGGCTAACCCCAAGGACTCGGCCATTCAAGGTGGTTTTACAGTCAACAATAAAACTCTTAAGGATTACTTTAGGCAAAGCGGTTTAGAGGAGACTTCTTTGGAATCTTTAACCCGATTAAAGGCTGGGGATCACTTTAGGGTATCGGTAAAAGTAGATGGCGGGGGAATTAACGCTCAAGCCGAAGCTATCCGCTTAGGTATTGCTCGCGCTTTGATTAAGTTCGATCAAAATTTTAGAAAGCGTCTAAAAAAATCCGGCCTCTTGCGCCGCGACCCTCGCGAAAAAGAACGCCGCAAATACGGCCTAAAGAAAGCAAGACGAGCTCCCCAATTCAGTAAACGGTAGGAGTCTTGTAGTTTATGCCAGCTTACCAGTCTTGGAAGTAATATAGTCGCAGTCCCGTACTGAACCGTAGGTTCTAGTACTGGAGTCCGTCGTGCTCCTCAATTTAGCAAGCGATAACCTCTATCTTTTGGGTAACCATCAAAAACGGCCATTTGGGCCGTTTTTGCGTGATTGAAGTCTGACTTCAATCAGGGGGATTCCACTCTGGATGATTCCAAGCTGTTGAACCATGACGGGTGGTTGACTATATTTCCTACAAGATGTTATTGTATGCGCAGTACATTTTTCATTTAACCTACCCCAAACCACAGGAAGGAAGGTCATTATAATGATGAGAACAGCAGTATTAATTCGGGCATTTGCTAGTAAACCGGAGTTTGTTGAAAAAACGCTTGAGGCAGTTGTGAGGACAATCGATCGCCTTTTCGAACTCCAGCAGGCAAATCAAGTGCATATGGTTTATGTGCTTGTTCCGTCCGATGGTCGCTATGGTGATTCTGATTGTGGCGAAATAGCAAAAGCTATCAATCGCATGAATTATCACCGCGTGTTAGTTGTTGAAACGCTATCTGATGTTTTTTGTGGTACCCTCAATCTAGGTATCGCAGAGGCTCTTTCTGTGGGTTCCACCCATGGACTCATCGTTTCATCTGGCGTATCGGACTACATCACTAATGAAAACATGGGTGCCATTCGAGAGGCCCACGCCGGAGGAGCACTCGTCACCGGCTTGGCCATAGCGGAACTCAGGGATTCAATCATGGCTGGGCGCATTGCCAATACCTTTGCCTCGTGGGATCTCAAGAAACTGGTGATGGTCGGAGGTTTTGATCTCCGTGCGGCTAAGCCTCGCAAGGACGACAAGCTCGTCCACTATATGCAGGGTAAAGCCGAGGGCGATAAGGAAGTTTACTATCACCTTGCTGGTGTTGAGGAGATAATTCCTCTTATTCGATTGACTCGGCAGTGTGGTCGATGTATCGCGCCAATTGTTCCTGGGGGTGATGCTGAATGGAAATTGCCCACGGATCCGGAAGGGTTGGAACGTCACATCAAAAAAATCGGAACCAAGTTTGCTCGCCAAGCAACTTTCGCGGCCTTAGAGGGAGCCGAACTTGCTCTTCTCGAAGACGGTGTGATGGGAGGCTACCCGAGGGTACTATAGGCATCCTTTGGTAGATTCAGGGTTATAGTACAAACAAGCTCTTCGCTAGGCACGGAGAGCTTGTTATTTTATTGTAGTTATAATTCACATCTGTAACCGAGAGCGCGATCGCGCTCTCGGTTACAGATATTAATGCTAATAACTAACACTATTATAAAATACTTATTATAAGCTACTTATATAATATACAAGTAGCTAAAGCATCATCCTTAGAAGGCCAAGATGAGGGTGAGGTCAAAGTTATCCTAATCAAAAGATCAGATGAAGAATACCCGTTTATCACCGCATTAGGATTTTTCACGCATTAGAATTTTCCGTCGATTGATTTTACGGCGGAGTTTTCCAAAATATATAGTTTAGAATCTTGGGGCAGGTAGTTTAGAGCGGCAATAGTTTCGGGCCAAGTGGCGGTGTTAACTTTGTCGCGGGTGTCTAGTTCTGCAGTTTTAAGATTTTGATTTTCTAAAAATATTAAATGTTCATTGCTAGCGTGCCAGTAAGTGCCGCTTATACTAGCCGAGGTTTTATAAATTACTTCTTGGTCGCCCAGTTTTTTTAGGGGTTGTTTATTGGTATCTTTTAGCCAAAATATTCCTAGAGAATTGTTGTCGGTATAGGCAATTTTAGAGCCATCGGGCGAGATCAAAATATTTTGAGGCGCAAACTGGGTCTGTCCTAAAATCGAAACATTTTCCACGGCCGAATCCATGAGCATCAGAATATCCGGGTTTTTTAGGGCAACAATTTTATTTTCGAAATTATCAAAGTCGGTAATTTCGCTTAGTTTAAGATCGATCATGGTTTCATTCTCTACATCTAGCTGAAACAAACGACCTTCCAATAAAACCAAAAAACTATTATTGCCGAGCCAAGCAATTTTTGTTGGGGAAAATTTAGTGGGCAAAGGCGAGGCGCTAGCTTGTTTTAAAACTATTTTTCTTTCGTAAAGGCTGGTTAAATCAATAATATTTTTTGTGGGGTTGTCCCAAATGTACCAAAGTTTTTTGGCGGCGATGTCCCGAGCGAAGGCAAATTTTTGGGAATTAGACGACCAACCTTTATTGTTTTTTAAAACAGTAATACCGATTGTTTTTTTCCTGTCGGTGAAAGTTAAAGGAGTGGCCGTGGCGTTAAGATTAACCAAATCGCGCATAAACAGTTTAGTGGCGCTGGTTTTTAGGGCTATAAATTCTTGGTTGGGCGAGACACTAAAATCGGCGAGATCCTTGGTTTCGGGCCAAAGAATTTGACTCTTTAATTCTTGGGGGAATAGCACTATATTTTCGGCGTTAGTGACAAGACCCGGCGTTATTTGAAATTCTTTTTCCCAAGGTTGGTAACCGTCGCTTAAAACCCTAGCTTGGTATTTTCTCGCCGGCAGAAGGTTTTTAATTAGGGTCGCCGAGGTTTTGCCGGTGTCTTTGCCGTTAATTAAAATTTGGGCGTTCGATGGTTGAACTGGTTTTAGATAAACCGCGCCTGAAAGCAAAAATGTGTTTTTGTCAAAATCCCAACGGTAACCCCGGGCATACATAATCATAAAAAAACCCACAATTAAAAAGATTAATGTGGCTAGCCCCAGCAGAATTCTGCGTGTTCTTTGGGTCATTTTACAG
>CAYHXG010000039.1:0-5532 GCA_964360575.1 uncultured Candidatus Saccharibacteria bacterium
ATAGCCCGTAACATCCTTTTTTAGAGCGGCAATATTTTCTCGGGCAATGATCTTGCCGCCAACAGCCGCCTGCAGTGTTACTTCAAACCATTGCCTCGGCAGAAGTTCTTTTAATCTTTCCACCACCCTTCGACCTTCGTCCGGTGCTTCACCACGCGGCACAATGCGGCTTAAAGCTTCCACCATTTCGCCCGCCACCAAAATATCCATTTTAATTAAATCGCCCTGCTTTAGTTTTAAAAATTCATAACTTAGCGAAGCATAACCCGAAGATACACTTTTTAATTTGTCGTGAAAATCCACAATAATTTCAGCGAGGGGTATTTCGTAAAAAATTTCCACCCTATCTTCCGAAATATATTTAGTTTCTTTGGCGACTCCCCGCCTCTCGGCTAAAAGTTCTAAAATTCCGCCAATATATTTTGAAGGCGAAAGCACGGTTAAACTAACCCACGGCTCGCGGATTTCTAAATAACGGTCGGCAGTGGGCAAATCGGCCGCCGAAAAAATTGTTTTTGTTTCGCCATTTCTTAAAGTAATCTCGTAACTTACCGAAGGCGTGGTGGTTATTAAGGCAAGATTATATTCCCGTTCTAACCGCTCCAAAACTATTTCCATATGCAAAGAACCCAAAAACCCGCACCGAAAACCCCGACCCAGAACTTCCTGCGAATCCAGTTCAAAAGTTAAAGCCGCATCGGACAGTTTCAACTTAAGTAAAGAATCTTTCAACATGGTGAAATCGTCTCCCTCTTTGGGAAACAAACTGGCAAATACCACCGGCCTTGGCTCCTCGTAACCCGGCAAAGCCAAGGACGCTGATTCTCGCTGATCTAAACGCGGATTTACGCCGATATTTTTATCCGCGTTGATCCGCGATTGACTTTGGAATCCGCGTTGATCCGCAATTGCAATGATGGTGTCGCCGACCCGCACTAAAGTCGGGTCCTTGAGCCCAGTGGCAATGTAGCCAATCTCGCCTACTTTAATTTCTTTTTGAGGCGAAAGCTGGGGCTTAAAATAACCCACCTCCATTATTTCAGCCTCCTTGTCCACCGCTATAAATTTAACCTTATCACCCGCCTTAAAAATGCCGTCAAAAACACGCACATAGGCCACTACGCCTTTATAAGCATCATAGGTGGAATCAAAAACAAGGGCGCGGGAAAAATCCGCCCCGACCTTATGTCGGGGCGGCGGTATCTTTTCTATAACCACCTCCAAAAGCTCGGCCACGCCCGTGCCATCTTTAGCCGATATTTTAAAAATTTCGGTACCCGCCCCCAACAATGATTGAAGTTCAACTTCAATCACTTCAGGCCGAGCATTAGCTAGGTCAATCTTATTTATGGCGGGAATTATAACTTTGTTTTGTTTTTGAGCTTGGTATAAATGAGCTAAGGTTTGAGCCTGTATGCCTTTGGTGCCATCTACCAACAAAACAACGCCCTCTACTGCAGCCAACGACCGCGACACTTCGTAGGAAAAATCCACATGACCCGGAGTATCAATCAAATTCAGAATAAACTTCTGCCCCTCGCTTTGCTCGGGGCCGTCAGGATGCAATAGCATCCTGACGGGTTGCATCTTGATGGTTATGCCACGCTCCTGTTCCAAATCCATCATATCTAAATATTGCGAGTGCATTTGGCGCACCTCTACGGTTTTGGTTAATTCCAAAAGTCTATCGGCCAGAGTACTCTTGCCATGGTCTATATGGGCAATAATAGAAAAATTCCTAATGTTCATAATGTCTGCGTAAATCCGTGTTTAGATCGGCGTTGACCCGCGTCTTAGGACTGGTGTGTTTCTTCGTCTAAACTCGGTAAAACAATATCTCGACCCAACTTAAACTTTTTAATAATCTGGCTAACCTCCTCCACTTTAAACAAACCGGCCATTACTAAATACACCGCAAGGCCAAGAAACCCGGCCGAGCCTCCTTGAATTATCAAATGCAAAACGCGGTGTGTGTCTAGGAATCTATCCAAAAAATGGAGCATGGCGTAAGCAACTCCGCCGGCCACAGTGGCGCTAAAAGCAAAAATTGCCACAGGCCGCGCCAAAACAAAAAAATTATTTATCTTGAGGCGACGGGTCAGAATGTAAAAAAGAATAACTGTATTAAAAATAGCGGCCGCACTTACAGCAAGACCCAAAGCCGAAACATCTAAAACCGGCGCTAAAATAAAAGCTAGAACCACGCTTAAAACTACACCCAAAAACAAAACCCAGAAAGGTGTTTTGGCGTCTTCCAAGGCAAAAAACCCTCTAAGCACAATAGCGAGCACTCCCTGAAAGACAAGGCCGATTAAGAAAAAACCCAATGTCTCTATGGTTAAAACTGTATCCACCCAATCGAAACTGCCATAACCCAAAGTCAAACGGACAATCTGGGCTCGTAAAATAAAAAATAAAACTGTAGCCGGAATCACCACAAATAAAAGCTGGCGCAGAGTCTTCGACATTACCTCACCCGCAGCTTCATATTTGTTTTTAGAAGCCAGGTCGGCTAAAACCGGAAACACCGCCACGCCAAGCGGCACGGCTACCACACCTAAAATTAAACCGTTAAGGTCGTTAGCAAAACTAAAAACCGAAACTCGCCCCGAACCCAAAAACGAAGCTACACCCGCCATCACTACTAAATTGAGTTGAGCTAAAATTAAACTGAGCGAACGCGGCACTATAATATGAAAAATATCTTTAATAGAGTTACCCTTTAAATAAAAAGCGGGGCGATAATTGAAACCGCTCCCCTTGGCCGCCGGGTACTGAACCAGCATGTGCAATAAAGCACCAACCACCACACCCCAAGCAAGACCAGCCGGACCCAGTCGGGGGGCTAAAACCAAAATACCAAAAATTATGCCAAGGGTGTAAAAAATTGGCGCCATGGCGTAGGCTAAAAAACGGTGCGTGGATTGGAGAATACCCGAAAATACCACCGAAACTCCCAAAAAAATCGGCTGCAAAAACATGATCCGGCTTAAGCTTACCGCTAACTTTAATTTTTCATCTTCAAAACCAGGTGCAATTATTTTTAACACTAAGGGTGCCAGCGCAAAAAATACCGCGCCAAAAACAGCAAAAGTTATTAGCGTGAGGTTAAGAATATCGTTGGCTAGCTTCCAGGCTTTTTCGGGATCCTTGTTTTTTAGTTTTATAAACACCGGCACAAACCCGGCCGAAAAAGCGCCAAAAAACAAGAGATTAAAGAAAAAATCGGGCAGACGAAAAGCCAAAAAATAGGCGTCTAAAATATCGCCGGCGCCATAAAAATAGGCTAAGAGGGCATTGCGCCCAAAACCCAAAAGCCGGCTCAAAAAACCAGCCAGTGCCAAAATGCCCGCCGCTGCCAAAATCCCCTTGGTTTTCTGATTCAAAAAGCCATTAAAACCGTTGAGAGTCATTGTTATTAGATATTAGCATAAATAGAGATTACAAATAAAAAACACCCTCGACGTATTTCTGTCGAGGGTGTACGAAACTACTCCTCACCCTCCTCGTCACCATTGGCCCCATCTTCCTCGGATCGAGAATCTCCGGAATCTGGCGGGGCAGGACGACCAACTTCCACGAGCCGCTTGGTTCTACGCCCGCGATTCACATGGTCGATCAGCATATAATAGAGAATCTCCGCGCTCTTACCACTGGCGCTGGCAAGATTCATAATATTCTGATCACCGATCGGAAACGACTTCAGTTTTTTGCGGGTGTCGGCATCCACCATCAAACAGTGATTCTCTTTGAAAAAAATCTTGTTATGACTCGAAAACATCTGAGCCAAACAGCGGAGAAAACTTCCCCGCAACTGAGTGGAACCACCATAAGAAGCATGCCGAATACCCCAGCAAATATCAACAATCTCAAAAAAATACCTAGTGTTCTCCCTAAAAATATTTTTCCCTACTCGTTCCATAATCTGCTGAATTCCTTCGACCAAATCCTTAATAGAGCTGCCTCTCCCGGGCCCAATGTGGCTATGCAAAAAACCAATGGTCTTCAACATGGTCAAAGCATTGATGGCATCAGAACGACGCATTCTCTGAGTCCAGCAAACCCTGTCATTGAGTACAAACACTTTATCACCACTACTCATGGAATAAAGCGTTCCAATGACAGTATAGGTATCTCTCATATTACGCAAAATAACGTTGGGAGACACCTTGGTCCTGTGGAGATTCAGGATCACAAACTGTTCTTTCTCCCACTCTTGAGTCGTTCCGAAATAAATCATGGCGCCCAGCCTAACCTCTGTATCAGGTTTTTCGTGCATGGCCGCTATGGCAGCTGAAATCCTCTGCAAGCCATCCACCGAAAAAACAGGATCCTGAAGATAGTAAGTATGCTCTTCGGCGTGTTCCCTAACGCGATGACCACGCATACCCAAAGTAACATCCTGAACCTTTTTTCCCGTCTGAAACGCTTTGACGAGGCCGTCGAATTTGACCCCAGACAAAACCTCTCTTTGGTACTCATCGGTCTGGATGAGGTAAAGGGACTCCGGATCAATTAAGCCGCGCAGAATAATATCGTCTCCGTGCACATCTAACGCGGCATTAATGATCTTGATACTGCCACTCTGTGTGGCCATATAAAATCTCCTTCCGCCAGTTATCGCACCCTCTATGGGGTAAGCAAACTTAAGCGGACGAAAAGGGTTGATGAAAAGAACCTAGCCATTTAGGCGTGGCAAGAGCCTAACATAACATATTAAATTGTGTCAACGATTTTGTGCTTGACAAAAAAAGACGGAAATGTATAATCAAGATAGCTCATTTTTAACTAACCCACAACACGGAGAAGGGAAAATGCTAGGAATGTCGCTTTCACACAGCTTGAGGCAGGTTCAGAGAGTGGCCCAATCGTTAAGATTGAACCTGGGGCAACGTCTTGTAATCCAGCAGGCCCAGATCCAGAAACGCTTGGATCTGATCCACGCCCTCCGCGGCGATCAGTATCGCCCGGAGGCCAAATGCCCCCAATGTGCCCGCAAGCTGACGGCCTTAGAAATCATCCGCGGGTTTCTGCCCGATCCGAATGATTTCACCACGGCTTGTACGGGCTGCGACTACCGTTTTCAGCCTTCGCTTATTTGTCGTGGGCGCTACAGTAGCGTGGAATTGCCTTTTTTTTGTGCGGCCCAAACCCTGCCACGGCTCGCCGGAAAGGAAAATTTAGCACCAGACGAGTTTGCCAAAGTTCACCCAGCCATTTACCACTCGGCTATAGTGCACTACGGCGGCCTCGCCCAAGCGTTCCAAAGAATCGGTCGGGGGTATCCTTTCAACGAAATCAACGACTGGCGGGATAAAGTCGGCCCTTTTCTGGGTCATTTGACCGATAGGGTCATAGCCGAATGCGCCGGTGTGTCGGCGACCGCAGTGAGCCGACTGCGCCGAGCCAGAAACATCCGCCGCTACCGCGTCAGCCAAGACACCGAATAACCACCATTGTTCAACACTTAGTGTTGAACATCATCCGACCCCACAGGGTCGGATTTTTATTTGGTTCAGAAGAAATTAGAAG
>CAYHXG010000040.1:0-3657 GCA_964360575.1 uncultured Candidatus Saccharibacteria bacterium
CCCCTACACCATCTTGTTCAAAACCAACGTTCGCACCTAAATAACAAAACCAAATTTCCCGCTCGTGGAAAAACGGCGGTTTATCAATATCGTTTATCCAACTCTTTTTACTATGCCACTTTTGAAAATCCTTTTTCACTATTAAATTGTACAATAAAAAACAGAGTGCCGTGTTGACACTCTGTAGATATTACTAACAAACCACTTTATGAATTCATTTTTTTCTTACCACCTCAACAGTAGCCCTTATAGCACAATAGAGTAAGAGAAGACCACAAAGAAACACACTTCCTGCATCAGAACTCTTTAAAGAATAAAGTTTATAGGAAGACGAGAATAGAGAAAAACTTATGGGATACATAGCACAATTTGCCCAGATTTTCTTTTTTAAAATAGCCCAAATAAACAAAATCAAAGACAAGAGTAAAACTATGGTCATAAATTCCATAACAACTCTCCTTCTTTTAGAAGTTAAAAGTACTCTGTATATATTAACATAACCATACCAAAATCGTCAACCGAAGGGCGGTCATTCGGTTAGAGTTCTTCAGCTATGTCTTTAAGCGCTTTTTGCGCCTTACTAGAAAGTTTCTTGGGTGTGCGGATGTAGATCTCTACATAGTGGTCACCGCGGCGGGAAGCCGAATAAGGCATGCCTTTGCCTGCTAGCTTAAAAACAGCGCCCGATTCCGTGCCTACGGGAATTTTTAAATCTACTTTGCCATCTATAATTTTTACTTCGGCATTACCACCTAAAACCGCCATATCAAATGGCACACCTATCTCGCTGTAAATATCGGCGCCGTCGCGTTCAAAAATTTCGTGCTCTTTTATATTAACCTTAATTTCTAAATCCCCAGCCTCGCCACCCCGAATACCTTCTTCACCCTTGCCGTGTATACGTAAAACCCCACCGGTTTCTATGCCGGCTGGAATGGGTATGGAGAGCTTTTCAATTTTTCTAACCCGCCCCTCGCCCGAACATTCCTTACAAGATTGTTCCGGATATTGGCCTTCGCCATGGCAAGTGGGGCAAATTGCAGTTTGCGAGAATACGCCAAAAAATGTGCGCTGGGTTTTTTTAAGTTCACCGGCGCCCTCGCAGGTTTTACATTTTATTTTTCCTGTACCTGGTTCGGTGCCATTGCCTTTACAACGCATACAACGCACCAGTTTGCGTAGTTCAATTTCTTTAGCCACGCCCTTAAAAGCTTCTTCCAAGATTATTTCTAGTGTAACACCAATGTCTCGGCCACGTTGTGCAACATTGTGACCCCTACGACCACCCCAGCCCGAGGCTGGTCCGCCTTGGGCGGAAAAAAAATCGGAGAATATATCACCTAAATCAAATTCTACATTGTTAAAATCAAAGTTGGAAAAATCCCAGCCCGAGGCTGGTCCGCCTTGGGCGGAAAAACCTTCGGCCGTGCCAAACCTATCGTATTGCGCTCGTTTATCGGGGTTACCCAAAACCTGATAAGCCTCGTTAAGTTCCTTAAACTTGGCCTCGTCGCCCCCCGATTTGTCTGGATGAAATTTATGCGCCTTCTCGCGATAAGCTTTTTTAACCTCTTCTTGCGAAGCAGTTTTGTTGACACCAAGAATGTTGTAGTAATCTTTAGCCATACAAATCTATAATTTTTAATTTAAATCCCGGAGGGATACTTTCAGTACCGTTTAAAAATTAAAACATTAAAAATTTATTTAAAATTTAGAATTTAAAATTAGAAATTATTTATCCTTGTACTCTCCTTCCTGCGGCTTCTCGCCCTCATCGGATTTTTTATCAGCGGCCGAATCGGCTGGTTTATCTGTTTGTTTATACAAATCCGCGCCAATTTTTTGGATAGCTTGGCTCAAAGCCTCTGTTTTCGATTTTAACACAGAAGCATCAGCTGAGTCTTTATTTTTTTTCAAATCGTCCAGTTTTTCATCTACCTCTTTTTTAATGTCGGCGGGAACTTTGTCACCTAGGTCGCGCAAGGTTTTTTCGGTGCTATAAATTAAAGTCTCGGCCATAATTTTGGTTTCCGAAGTTTCTTTCTTTTTGGCGTCTTCGGCCGCGTGCATTTCGGCTTCTTTTTTCATACGCTCTATTTCTTCTTTAGATAAACCCGAGGAACCCTCTATACGGATAGATTGAACTTTGCCAGTGGCTTTGTCTTTAGCCGAAACCGAAAGTATGCCATTAGCATCAATGTCGAAAGTAACCTCTATTTGCGGCGTGCCACGCGGAGCAGGCGGTATGCCGTCTAGAATAAATCGGCCTAAAGTTTTGTTATCCGTGGCCATGGGGCGTTCGCCTTGCAAAACGTGAATTTCTACTTGCGGTTGGCTATCGGCCGCGGTAGAAAATATTTGTGATTTGGCCGTGGGTATAGTTGTATTTTTGCCAATAAGAACCGTCATCACACTACCCAAGGTTTCTAAACCCAAAGATAAAGGGGTAACATCTAAAAGCAAGACATCTTTAACATCACCCTGTAAAATCCCGGCTTGTATTGCGGCACCCAGAGCCACCACTTCATCGGGGTTTATATTTTTATGAGGCTCCTTGCCAAAAAGATTTTTAACCGCCTCCTGCATAGCCGGCATTCTGGTTTGTCCGCCCACCAAAATAACTTCGTTGATTTCGTTTAACTTAAAACCAGCATCTTCCACAGTCTTACGCGTTATCTCGATAGATCTGTCGATTTCATTTCTAACCAAATCTTCCAGTTTGGCTCGGCCAAAAGTATGTAGAAAGTGCTTGGGGCCATTAACATCGGTAGTAATAAAGGGAATGTTGATTTCCGTCTGGGCAGTGGAGGAAAGCTCGTGCTTGGCTTTCTCGGCCGCCTCTTTTAAGCGCTGCAAAGCCAAAACATCTTTAGATAAATCTATACCTTGATCGCGCTTAAATTCTTCCATAAGGTAATGGATTATTTTCTGATCAAAATCATCGCCGCCCAAATGAGTGTCGCCACCTACAGATTTAACTTCTACTGTGCTTTCCGAAACTTCCAAAACAGACACGTCGAACGTACCGCCACCAAAATCATAGACCACAATTTTCTCTTCTCGAAGAGCCTGAGCGCCAGTCGAAGGCCTACCAAAACCATAAGCCAAAGCAGCCGCGGTAGGTTCGTTTAATATGCGTTTAACATCTAACCCAGCAATTTCGCCCGCCTCTTTGGTGGCTTTTCTTTGAGCATCGTTAAAATAAGCGGGTACGGTTATAACTGCCTCGGTAATTTTTTCGCCCAGTTTATCTTCGGCATCATGCTTTAACTTTTGCAAAACCATAGCCGATATTTCCTGCGGTTTATACCAACGCTCCTGCATTTTTATTTCTATTGAACCGTCGCCGGCCGGCCGAATTTCATAGGGCAATAATTTTTTATCACGCTGGACTTCGGCATCATCAAAACGCCGGCCCATTAGCCGTTTAACCGAAAAAAGCGTGTTCTGGCTGTTGGTTACAGCTTGGCGTTTAGCTAAAAGACCCACCACCCGTTCGCCACCTTTTTGAACAGCCACCGTAGAAGGTGTGGTGCGATTACCCTCTTTATTTTCTACAATTTTAGGTTCGCCACCCTCTACCACCGCCGTGGCGGAATTGGTTGTACCTAAATCTATGCCTAGTATTTTTGCCATAATTGTTTTAAATTTTTAATT
>CAYHXG010000040.1:3757-5504 GCA_964360575.1 uncultured Candidatus Saccharibacteria bacterium
AATTTTTAATTTCAATTTAATTTTTAAACTATTTAAATTAAAATTTTAAATTTGAAATTTATAATTGTTTTCCGATTTTAACCTTGGCTGGCCGTATGACCAAACTATTTATTGTGTAACCTTTCTGCAAAACTTCTATCACTTTTTGGGCTTCGCCTTCGCCTTCGGCCACCGCCTCGTGATAAGCAGGATCAAACTTTTGGCCTAAAGCTTCTATCTCTGTAATGCCATTTTTGCTTAGAATACCCAACGCCAATTTTTTTATTCCAGAAAATCCTTCCGATTCTCCCGCCGCGTCCAAAGCATCTAACACCGGTAGAAATTCTTCGACAAATTCCATTTTAATAAAACTAGTTAAACCCTTCGCCCCCTCTTCCCATTCCTTTTTGGCGTTAATAAGGTCGGCCTTAGCCCGTTTCCAACCGTTTAAATATTCATCACGTTCTTTTTCGGCTAAAGCTAGCTTTTCTTCTAATTCTTTTTGTTTTGGTTCATCCATGGTATACAAAACTTTTAATTCTTAAATTCTAATTTAAATTTAGTTTTTAATGTTTTAATTTTCAAACATTATTTAAAAATTTAAAATTTGAAATTAAAAATTATTTATCATTTATCACCTTACTAATGTACTCCACCAACGCCATATTGCGTCGATAATTCATTCTCTTGGGGCCAATAATAGAAACAAAACCCTGATCTCCTTCCGGCAGCTGATATTTACCGGTAATAAGTGTAAATTCGTTAATTTCCTTAATAGGATTTTCTTCGCCAATAAATACACGCAGGTCATCGTTCAAGAATCGTTCCCATAAAGAATCAAAATATCTGTCCATATTATCCATAAAATGCATTAGCTGACTAATATTGCTGAAGTTAGAAAACTCCGGCTCATCCATTAAGTTAGAAAAACCGAACGTGTAGGTGTTTTCGCCACCTACTCTACCCGCTATCGAAAGCTCTTTGGAAAGTTGCGAAGTTAAACGGGAAATTTCTTTAAGCAAAGATTGTTCATCGGGACAGTTTTTCTCCAAAGATTCTTTAACTTTTTCGGCCTCCTTTTGGCTCAAACCAACCATTCCACTTACCCCGCGAAGCCTGGGCGAAGTGGGGTCCGACATATTTTCCTGTATGTACAGCCGATAGGCTTTGTCCGTAGGCACGCGGCCAGCCGAAGTATGAGGGCTCGCTAAATAACCTTCTTTTTCCATCTGGTTCATTTCTTTCCTAATCATAGGCGCACCAATATTAAAACCTCGTTTCAAGGCAAGTGCCTTGGAACTTACAGGCTCGGCCAATTTGGTGTTTTCTTCTATAATGGCCCACAGAATTTCTTTTTGACGATCAGATAACATAGCTTTTAGGAATTAGTTTATTAGGGAATCAAAAACCTTATGGCTAAAAGCCAATGTCCTAAACTCCTAACAGCCTAGTCTATTATCACTCTAGAGTCAAGAGTGATAACCAGGTAAATCTTGCTGAGGTAGCCATAGGGTATTGAGCCATGAGCAACTATTTGACAAAAGTAGACTATATATAATAATATAAGAAGGCTAGTTCTTACCATAAAAACACACCCTAAATCAAAAAAGGAGAAGTATATGGCAGTTAACCCAATGCTTCAGAAAACATTTGGGGAATGCTTTACCACATATAGAGCCAGTTCTGATCCAGCAATCAAGACAATGGCCTTGCATGAGATGATGAGCAAGGCCAGTACCAAAGAAGAGCTAGAAATCGTACGCGACCT
>CAYHXG010000041.1:0-5434 GCA_964360575.1 uncultured Candidatus Saccharibacteria bacterium
AAATCTCTTCGAGAGCCTGAGGGCTCCTCAGAGCCTCGAACGGCCGAAACAATATCTAAATTATAAATTCAAAACCATTTATGATTTGTGATTTTGGATTTGAAATTTGTTTCGAATTTCGGATTTCCCTTCGGCCTGAGCTCGGGGCGAAGGCGCGCTTAGAATTTTTTGTCATTATTTAACTCATCATCCTTTCTATGTTTTGGCGCATCATCTTTAAGTGGTTCACCGATTTCGCGGTAGATTGTGCCTAAAACTCCATTCACAAATTTACCGGAAGACTCCCCGCCAAAAGATTTAGCGAGTTCAATGGCCTCGTTAATAGCTACTTTAGGCGGAACTTCTTTGTAATCACCAAACAAAAGTTCGTAAATACCAAGCCGCAAAACATTTCTATCTACCATGGCGATTTGGTCTATGGGCCACTCGGGCGCGGCTTTGGCAATAATTTGGTTTATCTTAGCTAAATTTTTAACCACGCCGTCCATTAGCTTACGAATAAAAGAATCATCTTCCAAGCCCGGCCCAAATTCTCTTATGTTTTGGTTGATGTAGGAATTTATATTCGCGGTATCTTCTCCCCGAAAATCCCATTCATACAAACTCTGCATAGCGATGGAACGAGATAAATGACGATTGGCCATTTTAGTTTATAGTTATTAGTTTCTAGTCATAGTTTAGCGGTTTTTAGTTTTAGTTTAACAAACTAAAACCTGAAACCCAAAAACCAGAACTAATAACTAAAAACCAAGAACATGTTATCTTATTTCTTTTTAGCTACTTTTGTCTTTTGAGATTTGATCTCTATAATCTGCCTACCCTTATAACTGCCGCAGTTATAACACATCGCGTGCGACAAAACTGGCGTTCCACATTTGGCGCATAAAGCTAAATTTCTCTTCTTTAAAGCCAGGTGGCTTCGCCTGTGTCCTTGTTTGGATTTGGTTCGTCTGTGTCTGGGAACACCCATATTTTTCTATGAACGATAGTGAATAGCTAAAAACATGTGCCCTGCGAAGCTTTAGCGAAGTAGGACCATGACCTATCAATTCCCTAATACTTTATCAAAAACATCGCTTCTAGGCAACCCTGTTAGAAACCACGCCCGCGCTTGGTGCACCCAAAGGGCCTTGGGGCGGGCTGTTTCTAACGGGTCTGGACTAAAATAGAGATTGGGTATATAATTTATCGGCTGGCCCAAAATACGCTCTTTAAAAACAAAAAAGGAGAGACTGGTCATGGACCAAATAAGCATTTTAGTTGAAATAGTTGATCATTTTCTGGGTCACCATATCATTCGCGATCAAGATCAAAAAAGACAAAAAGCTTCCCGCCCCATTGAACAACTTTGGGATATGATCTGCCTTTACATCGAAGACCAGATATGCCTTCCAACAAGAGAAGCCTCAGTTAACTTCGCGCAATACCTCGTTAATACTCTTTCAAGGATTCCCCTACACCAATTGGTTGCGCTAGCTTTTACAGCCAACCACCTAGCTAAATTGGATGACTTTAACGACGACAATCGAAAAAGATTATACGACTTTAAACATTGCTTCCTCAATGTCTGCATCCTGCGCTTTAGTTGGTTGGACAGAATAGAACACTCCTCCACCATTCAACCCTGGCATAAATATAAGTCACCCATTCTGCTTATAGCTATGGATGAATCTTTTCGTTATAACTTTAGTCTTAAGTTTCAAACAAACATCCAATTGTCTTTCGATGTAAAAGGACGACTTTATGTTATTGAAAAAGATGATTGGTTTGTGGCTCTGCATCTACCTATACAACAACTGACTGCAATCACAAATACCGTCATACAACAATTAAGACAACCAGCAGTTGAACCCGTCTAATCAAGTTAAAAGAACACCGCTCCGACCAAAGTCGGAGCGGATTTTTTTACCCTCCTTCGCACAGAGCCATCGGCGTAAGCCCGTGTATGAATTATGAATATAGAGGAGGGTATCCCGCTGAGCTCCGAAGGGGCGAAGTGGGATAGGCTTCGGAAGGGTTTCGCACCGTTTCCATCGAGAAACCTTAGGCTCCTGCTGAGAGAGCTTCACCTTTCTTTCAAACAAAAAATTCCTCTGATATACTTTTGGTAAATATGGTCAACAACTTCACTCACCTTCATGTTCATTCTCATTACTCCCTACTGGACGGCTTGGGCAAAGTTGACGATTTGGTTAAAAGGGCAAAAGAACTGGGCATGACAGCCCTAGCGCTAACTGATCACGGCGCCATGTACGGCGCTATCGATTTTTACAAAACCGCCAAAAAAGCTGGCATAAAACCAATAATTGGTTGCGAGCTTTATGTAGCATCAGAAAATCGCCTTTTAAAACGCGCCGGAATAGACGACAAACGTTATCATTTAACGGTACTCGCCAAAAATATAGATGGTTATAAAAATTTAATTAAACTTGTAACCAAAGCTTATCTAGAAGGTTTCTATTATAAACCTCGTGTAGATAAAGAACTGTTACGCGAGCACTCCAAGGGTTTAATTGTACTTTCAGGCTGTTTCCAAAGCGAAATCTCTAAAGCCATAAGAAATAAAAAAATTGACGATGCCGAAAAATTAATTTACGAACATCAAGAAATTTTCGGTAAAGATAGTTTCTATTTAGAAATAATGCCCCACGGTGATGCAGGCGAAATGGAATCTATTTTGCAAACATACAAATACCTTTCCCAAAAAACTGGCGCTAAGCTAGTGGCCACCAACGATGTTCACTATGTAAACCACGAAGATGCCGAGGCTCAAGACATTTTAATTTCGGTGGGCACGGGCACACACGTAAAAGATAAAGATCGGCTAAGTATGCGCCAACACAATCTCTCTATGCAAAGCGGAGAAGAAATGGCACGGCTCTTAAGTCATTATCCGGAAGCAATTGAGCGAACAGCTGAAATCGCAGACAAGGTAAATATAGAACTTGAACTTGGCAAATGGACTTTTCCTGATTTTAAATTGCCTAGTGGTGTTAGCGCCGATAGCGAATTAAGAAGACTAGCTGAAGCCGGCTTTTCCCGTCGTAACTTGGAACGTTCATCTTTGTATTCCGACAGAATGGACTACGAACTCGGCATTATAGAAAAAAAAGGTTATGCGCCCTATTTTCTGGTAGTAGCCGATCTTTTAAGATTCGCTCACGAAAATGGAATTTTAACCAATATCAGAGGCTCGGTGGCTGGCTCTTTAACCACTTACCTAACCGGCGTCACTAAAGTTAATCCTATTGAATATAAAATTCCTTTTGAAAGATTTTTAAACCCCGAACGCCCCTCGGCGCCAGACATCGATATGGATTTTGCCGATGATCGAAGGGATGAAGTAATTCAATATGCTGTTAAAAAATATGGCGAGGATAAAGTGGCCCAGGTGGGCACTTTTGGCACCATGATGGCCCGCGCCGCTGTGCGCGATGTAGCCCGCGCTTTGGGGCATCCCTATGCCGTGGGCGATAATATCGCCAAACTAATACCACTGGGCTCTCAAGGTTTCCCTATGACTATAGATCAAGCCTTAAAAATTACACCCGAGCTCGCCCAAAATTATGAAACCGACGCTACCGTAGCCGAAGTAATCAATCAAGCCAAAAAAATGGAGGGTTGCGCTCGCCATATTTCGGTGCATGCCGCAGGTGTGGTCATAAGCCCACGTCCGCTAATTGATTTTGTACCACTCCAATTTGATCCTAAGGGCGGGCGAATAATCACTCAGTACGACATGCACGCCGTGGAAGACGCTGGGCTTTTAAAATTTGATTTTCTCGGCATAAGAAACCTTTCTATTCTAGAAAACACCGTAAAACTCGCCAAAGAACACCGTGGTGTGGATGTAGACATAGAAGATATTCCCCTAGACGACAAAAAATCTTTCGAACTTCTGGCTAAAGGTGAAACTGCCGGTTTGTTTCAATTAAACGGCGCGGGTATGACTAAATATCTAAAAGACTTAAGACCCACCACCATTCACGATATCAACGCCATGGTGGCTTTGTACCGACCAGGACCATTAGAATCTATACCTAAATATATTGAACGCAAACATAATGCCCGTTTGGTGGAATTTTTCGATCCGCGTATGAAAGAAATTCTAGAGCAATCGTATGGCATTCTAACCTACCAAGATGATGTTTTGATGGTGGCCATAAAACTGGCGGGCTACAGTTGGTTGGAAGCCGACAAATTAAGAAAGGCTATGGGTAAAAAAATTCCCAAAGAAATGGCTGAACAAAAATCAAAATTTATTGAAGGCCTAATAAAAAATGGCATGAGTGAACACAAAGCACCCGAACTTTGGAAACTAATAGAACCCTTTGCCGCTTATGGTTTTAACAAGGCCCATGCGGCAAGCTACGGTCGCGTGGCTTACCAAACCGCCTACGCCAAAGCCAATTTCCCCGCCGAATTTATGACGGCCGTGCTTACAGCAGAATCGGGCGACATAGAAAAAATTGCCGAGATTATAACCGAATGCCACAGAATGAATATCCCCGTCTTACCGCCCAATGTTAACGAAAGTTTTGGCCAGTTTACTGTTATAAAAAGTCCGGATCATAGAAACGATCTCGTTAGATTTGGATTGGAATCTATAAAGAATGTCGGCATAAACGTGGTGGCGGCCATCATTGAAGCACGAACCAAAACTGGACGCTTTAAATCGCTTACAGATTTTATTGAACGGATTCACCATAAAGACTTAAACAAAAAATCTTTAGAGGCTTTAGCCAAAGCCGGCGCGTTAGATGGTTTGGGCGAACGCAATCAGATTTTGGAAAACATGGATTATCTTTTAGCTTTTTCCAAAGAAATAAAGCAGGCGCGCTCACTTAATCAGTCCAGCATTTTCGATAACCTTATAGATTCGGCACCAATTTTAAAACTAAAACCATCTACTCCAGCCGATCCAGTCGTCAAGCTGGCGTGGGAAAAAGAACTTTTGGGATTATATGTGAGCTCGCATCCACTGGCTCCATATAAAGAAGTTTTGGAGAAAAAAACAAAACCCATAAAGGATCTCTTGGCTTCTAGTTTAACAGTGACAGTTGGCGGGATAATAAATAATTACAGAAAAATAATAACTAAAACCGGCAAGCCCATGGTCTTTGCCCAACTAGCCGATTTCTCCGGCGAAATAGAAGTAGTGGTTTTCCCCGACACTTACGAACGAAAGCCGGATGTTTGGGCTCGCGATAAAACTCTCTTGATTAAAGGCCAAGTCCAAATCCGCGATAATGCTTTAAAATTAATCTGCAAAGATACTAAAGAATTAAACCAAGTAAAAAGTGCCTAATTTAACCGCTATATTCAATAAAAACAAAAACGCACTTATTTTGGTGCTGTTTTTTGTTTTAGTTTTTCTTATTTATGGCAAAACCCTAGGTGGAGACTTTGTTTTTGATGATCGCCTTGTGGCCGG
>CAYHXG010000042.1:0-5415 GCA_964360575.1 uncultured Candidatus Saccharibacteria bacterium
ATAGACGACACGGAGTCCTCTCAATTGTAGAATCGGTCATCTCCGTGATGCTATTCGGGACGATGTTCGGAGGTATAGGATGCAGAAATCCTTTTTGTTATAGTTGTTCTGTATGTCTTTTGTTGATTGTGCACAGGATTTTACTAGAAAAGAATCTCTTCCAGAAAAAAAGAAGCGAGTAGCTAAGGTTGTAAAATATCTTAAAAGCGAATTTCCCAACGCGAAGATTGCTCTAAAATACAATAATCCCATTCAGCTTTTGGTGGCAGTGATTCTTTCGGCCCAATGCACCGACAAGAAGGTTAATGAGGTTACGGAAAGTATTTTTAAAAAATATAAAACCGCGGCTGATTTCGCATCCTTGAGCCAAAATCAGTTAGAGAAATTGGTTCACTCTTGTGGGTTTTACCGCAATAAGGCCAAAAATATTTTGGCCGCCTGTAAAATTATCCAATTAAAATTCAAAGGTATTTTACCTAAAACTATGGCAGAGATTTTAACCTTGCCCGGTGTAGCCAGAAAAACCGCTAATGTAGTTTTGGGCAATGCCTACGGGGTGGTGGAAGGTATTGCAGTGGATACGCATATGATTCGCCTAAACCAAAAACTTGGGTTCACCAAAGAATTCGACCCCGTAAAAATTGAACACGATCTAATGCAAATAATTCCTAAAAAGGAATGGTTTAGTTATACTTATAGAATAATTAACTACGGTCGCAATATTTGCCCGGCGCGGCACAAAAAGTGTGAGTGCGAACTTTATAAAATCTAAGACCTATAAGACCAATAGGACCTATGGAAGATGGGGAGTTCTGTTTTTGTTCTGCGTTGTTTTGCTTTTGGGCGCGAGCGGGCCGGCCGAGGCCGGAAAGGTAAAGGACATTGTTAAGCGTTCCAAAATAAAAAGTTCGGTTTTTTTGCCGTCGAGCCGCCAAGTTCAAACACAAGTTATTAGGAACAGTGTTTTTTTTAGCCCGCTAGAAACTGCTATAACCGATGGCCCCGAACACAATAGTGCTATTCAAACCACTAAAGTTGATTTTACTTTTGATGGTTGGCAGGTTTTGCCGTTTGAAAAAATAAAGCGTTTTGATGTTTGGCTGATTGGTTATGACAACGGTTGGAAGGAAACTGGCAGTAAAATTTCTTACAACCTGCCGCCGGGCAAAAAAACCTATACCTTGCTGGCTCGGGCCAAAAATAAGGCGGGTGAGTTTGATAATACTGCCGCCGCGAGAACGTTTATGGTGGATGTTTCGGAACATTGGGGTAAGATAAAAATAATTAGCGTGGTACATCGAGGTACTACAGCGAAACCCCACTACGAAAAATTAACCTTGCGAAACCAAGCCTCGGATCTTGGGCTAAATATTACTGGCTGGAAAGTAAAAACAAAGCGATTCAGTTTTTCTTTTGAAATTCCTTTGGCCGCCCGAGTTTATAACCCGCGCGAACCTTTGGCTAGTGACCCTATAGTTTTAACCAAAAGCGCTTCGGTAGATATTTATGTGGGTAAAAGAAGCCCGCTCTCCGTTAATTTTCAGGAGAATGATTGCCTGGGTTATTTAAGAAGACAATTTGAAGGTTATGATGCTGTTTCAGGTGGCAGTTGCCCTCGACCGGATCCTTCAAGTTACAACCACTTGGGTTTGTATTGCCGGGAATTTGTTCCCAGAATCGGAAATTGTGAAACACCTCAACTTTCTCCGACTCAATTTGGTGGAAGTCAGTACAATGAAAAAGGTGAGCCGGCTTGCCGCGACTTCATTCTTAGAAGTTTCAATTATCAAGCTTGTGTGGATAGAGCCAAGAACCGAGCTAGTTTTTATTTGGCTAAATGGAAAGTTTATTTAGGCCGCACCGAAGAAATTTTTGATGACCTCGATGACGCAGTTTATCTTTACGACGGCCAAGGCTTGCTGGTGGACACATACAAATACCAAAGATAAAGTATAAAAACAGGCCCCGCGTGGACGCGGGGCCTTAGCTAATCTGAGAACCAGGGTAAGGCACTTTCATATAGGTCATGGCAAAATCCCCAATGTGTTCGGGAAACTCGTCGCGGTGTCTTATGAGATACTCTCTCGCGCGAAGAAAAGTGCGATGGTTTGGACCCAAACCTTCAATAGCCAACTCCGCCTTCGCCAATTCGGTGGTGCCGGGCGGCGGGTTCTCATCTTTTATCTCTAGCCAGACTTCGTCGAGCGGGTAGTCATCGAGATCAATCAGATTACGGCGCATATTTACCTCCTTTTGATAGAAAGAACTGGTTAAACTGCTCACCTCGGTCGAATTCGTTTTTGAATTTTTCAAAACTGGCGGCCGAGGGCGAAAAGAGCAATATCTTTTTGCCTTTTATTAATTTCGCATGTTTTAAAGCCGAAGTCAAAAGCGTATTAAAATCCAAATAGAGTTGTGGTCGCTGGTGTTTAAAATATTTTGGGTCAAGTGAATCCAACATTTTTTTGGTGACTGAGCCGTCCAACAAAAAAAGATTCTCGGGTTTTACATATTTTTTTACCGCCTTGGCCCAGTCTTCGAACTGTAAATTTTTATCGGTCCCGCCGGTTATTAACAGCAAGGTCAGACCTTGCTGGGAGAATCTTTTTAGGGCGGCGATGGTGGCATCGGGCGAGGTAGCGGTGGTGTCGTTTACAATCGTCAGGTTATCTTTTTTGTAAATTATTTCCTGCCGGAATTTTATTTGGGGTAAAGTTTTGATGACTTTTTTAATCAACGGCCAAGCTACTCCGGCTAAGTTGGCCGCGAGGACGGCGGAGTTTAAGTTTTCTAAGTTATGTTCACCGAGGTCAAAATGGGATAAATGGGGCAAAGGGGAAGAAAGGGTAAAGATAATTTTACTGGCTGGTTTTTGTTTGAGGAAAAACTTAGTCCACGGATTTTTTTTGTTGAGAATCAAAAAATCGTTTTGAGTTTGGTGTTTAAAGATATTGGTTTTGGCCTTGGCGTATTCGGTTATATCTTTGTACCTATTTAGATGATCCGGATAAATATTTGTAATAACAGCAATATTAGGAGCTTTTTCGGAAGCGGTTATTAATTCTAAATGCCAGCTAGAAAGTTCCACTACCACTGGACTTTTTCCATCCAGCTTATCCAAAGCTTTTAACATGGGATTGTCGGACGAATTACCGGTCAAAACCGCCCGCGGGAATTTTTGTTTGAGAAAGTGATGAATCCAGTTAACAGTGGTGGTTTTACCGCGTGTGCCTGTTACAGCAATAATCGGACTGGGGCAGAAATTAAAAAAAAGTGTGGCTTCGTTTTCCAACTGCGCGCCAGCTTCGCGCGCGATTTTTAAAAAAGGGCTTTCTTTGGACACAGCGGGATTGACCACTATAATCTGGTGAGATCGAAAATCGGATTCATTGTGCCGGCCTAAAACAAGTCGGACTTTTTTGGCGACGGGTCCAAGGGTTTTGATGGAGCCAGCGAGTTCCTTTTTGGTTTTAAGATCGGTAACCGTAACTTTGGCTCCATGCTTAACCAGCCATTTAGTTGTGGCGATTCCACCACCTAACAATCCCAAACCCATTACCAATACCTTTTTGTTTTTGAGATATTCGCGAGGTGTCATAAATTCAAGGCAAGAGTAGCACAAAAGTTATATATTTACAAAGAAAACGGGTTGTGCTTTATTGTTACTAACTAGTTCGTTGTAATATTTCATAATCTAACCAGAAAGGCGGTTTAAAATGAACGAAGGTCATGCATTAAGAGATGCCACGATGGCTTTCTTTTTTGAAGCGATGTTGAAAGGGTGGGCGGGTGAAGGAGTTAAGACAAAGCCATGTGATTTGCCTGGGTACAAGGTGTTTCGACACGAATCCGCAGATAAAAGATTTGTTTTGGTTGATAGTTATTGTGTATCGGGAAAATCTCATAACCCAAGAAGTGCTGGCACCACAACTATTTGGTGGGACAATACGCCGGTATGGTGGATGAGTTATGGCGGTTGTTATGAGAAAGAAGCGATACCATTTCTAAAGCAAGCATTGCTTATTGCATACGGGATGAATGAATTTGTGGGCGGCAGAGGTCCAATATCGCATTCCGATGGTTCGGTGATATATATAAACCGGCCGGAACTCGATGACTTTTCCCTTTTCAGAGGACGAGAAGAGGTTTTAGATAATTGTGGTCGTTCTTTCGGTGAGCATGAGTATTGGGGTATGAGCTTGATTCATAACTGGTAATTCCGATTCATCAAGGTTTAACCTTGATAAAACTCTTGGCGAAAAGTCGGGGTTCCCCGTAGTAGAGTTTTCAAAACGCGACTTGAGTCGCGGAGAAAAAATTGAAAACTCGCTACGGGGCTTTATTTTTTAATTGAGATAGGACCGATAAGTCGCATAGGACACATAAGGTAGAATAGATTTGATTTATTCTCGGACTAGTTTTAGTTGCATTACTAGGTCGTAATCTTTAAAGCCGAGTTTTTTGTAAAATCCGACGGCGGGTTGATTGCTGGGAGCAACGAGGAGAGAAACATAATTTACTTTGTTTTTTAGACACCAGTTTATAAAGTCGCGCGTCAATTTGTCGCCGAGACCGGCGCCTTGGTATTTTTTCTCCACAAAAATACTTTCCACTTCGGCGTAGGCGGCCTTAATTCGCCAAGGCTGGCGCTTGATAATCGCGCCGATTATATAGCCCTTCAGTTGGCCCGGTTTATTTTCGGCCACTGCTGCAAAACTGTCTTTAGCCGAAATTCTTTTTTTAAAATATTTTTGACCGTTGTCGCTGAAGGTCCAGTCTAGATTGGCGGTGGGGTCAAAGCGGTGCTGGATTTTGAACAAAGCCAAATTAAGCCGAGATATTTCGGCGAGGTCGGCGGGCTGGGCTTTGCGGATAATAGGATTCATAGGACCGATAGGACAAATAAGCCCAATGGGCAGAAAGGGATTAAGGGGAGAAAAGGGAAAAATGGGGAGGCTAATGGGATTCGAACCCATGACAACAGGGCCACAGCCTGCCGTGTTACCGCTACACCATAGCCTCCACGGTCAAAACAGCTTTCAGCTTATAGCTTTTAGCTCAAAAGTTCAAATAAAGGGTGAAAAGGGATTAAGGGGAAAAAAGGGATTATTCTTCCAGTTTTAAAACCAGGGCGCCTTCGCGGGTTTTTTGAACCACCTTAACACCAACAATGTCACCAGAGCCCGCCGAGTTTACTGGTTTATGATCCATCTGCATTTCTTCTACAGTTTGATTGAATTCATTTTTGCCGCCCTCTATTTTTATTTTATCGCCAACTTTTAAGTTATCTGTAAGCTCAACTATGGCGACTCCGGCTTTGTCGTAGTAGTGGGTTATTTTTCCGATTGGTTTCATATATATGCGAATAACGAATTAACTCGAATATTACGAATTACGATGATTCGACCTTTTGGC
>CAYHXG010000043.1:0-5194 GCA_964360575.1 uncultured Candidatus Saccharibacteria bacterium
TATAGTTCTCTCATCGCGAGCCCCACCGAAACCGATAAGGTCGAACCGAGATCACGCCTTAAAACTTGATCCAAAAGCGGTTCAAACTTTATCCGGCCAAAAGGGTTGCCCACCGTTACTACCAACCCCAGCTTATGGCTAAGGTACTCCGCCACACCCGGCATATTGGCCGTACCACCGGTTAAAATTACTTTCTCTATTTTCTTGCTTTCTTTCTTTAAAAATAAATCGTCCATCCTTTCAATTTCACCCACTAACCTATCCACAAACGGGGCAATAACTTGCGCGAGGCCCTTGTCGCTAGCTGCCGTAGCCACGCCCGAACCTTTCTTAAGTTCCTCGGCCCGGGCAACATCTACATTAAGACTATGCCCGATAACTTTGGTTATTTCTTTACCGGAAAGATCAGCACTATGGCTCATAAAAATATAGCCCCTATCTAAAATTGTAAGATTGGAACTGCGCGCGCCCATATCGGCGAGCATCACCGCGCCAGAATCTTTACCGGCTAGTGAACGCGCCAAACTAAAACTTTCTGATTCCAAAGCTAACAATTTTAAACCTGCAGCCGCGGCAATGCGTTGGTATTTAGCCACCACCTCTTTAGGCACAGCAATAAGCAAAACAACAATTTTTTGTTGGGCCGGCGCCGGAGCTGGACTCGCTGCAGCGTCTGGCGGTTTAGCCGAAGGCTCGGCGGGCGGGGCGGCGGGAATAACAAGCCAATCCAAAACAACCTCGGACAAAGGCACGGGAATATAGGAGCGAGCTTCAAATGGCACTGCGCTTTCCAATTCTTTCTGGCTAAGGTTGGGTAACTCCATCACGGTTAAAAAACTGGAAAAAATGGGTATAGACATCACCGCTGCTTCGGTTTTGATTTTAGCCGCCTCTAGAAGCTGTTTAACCACTGAAGCGATGTCATTTTCAGAAATTTTAAGGCCGGAAGGAACATTAGAACCGCCAACCACACTGCCAAAAAAATCGGAACCGTCTACCAAGCCGTAATTGGCTAATTTAATGTCGTTACCGTCCTTTTCCAATTCCACTATCTTAACTGAGGATGTGCCAACATCAACGCCAAGCTGGCGCCGGGTTTTTCGACTAAATGGCCACATAATATATTGTATCTATGAGATGATTATACCATAACCCTGCCCAAAAACTGACGTTGATTCGTTATCCACACATAAATGATAAATCCCCAGCACTAATTTATAAAGTTTGGATTTGTGGTTTGGGATTTTCTTTAATATCCTAGTAAGTAATGCCTGCTAAAGTAATCGATTCATTACTATTTCCATCTTTTTGCCTAAACTGCAAAACCGATACCCCCGAGGAACCAGCGAGCTGGCGCTGGTTATGCCTTAATTGCCACAAAATACTTACAACCCACTGGCAAAAAGTTTCTTTTGGACCGGAAATTGAAGCCGGCTATCATATTTTCGACTACCAAAAAGACAAGCTAGCTAAAAATCTTATCCACGCCTTAAAATACAATTCTGTTAAAGAAATTGCCAACACTTTCTATGCGGCTCTCGAAAGCGAACGCCTTAACTTTAAAAAATTATCCGCCCCGGGGCAGATTGATTTTATTATGCCCATACCCCTGCACGCTCGGCGCTTAAGAGAGCGGGGTTTTAATCAAAGTGAACTAATTGCCAAAAAAATTGCCGAAATAACCGAAAGGCCGATAATTGACGGGGTTGTAAAAAGAAAAATCTATCGCCGGCCACAGATGGAAGTTAAAAATAGGCCAGCCCGAATAAAAAACACTCAAAATATATTTGAGTGTGTTCAAGATGTTCAACATCCGATGTTGAACAATAAAACAATTTTGCTAGTTGATGATGTGGCCACCACTGGTGCCACCTTAAAAGAATGCGCCCGCGTTTTAAAAAACACGGGCGCGGCCAAGGTGCTTTCTTTCACCTTGGCACAGGATTGAGAACAAAGAATCCCAGGTGCAAGTTTAATGTATCTGATGCCACCAATCATCGCGACTATTGTCAGCATCACTTTCTTTTTTTTCACTGCACTGTGTTTTGACGCTTACGGAAGGATCCTCACCGAACTCTAATCTAGAAGCACTGGGGTAGCTACAACCACCATCGTCATCTTCTCTCTTCTTCTTCCCACATGCTTCGTCGACCAAGGAATTATACCAGCGTCTTATGAAGCCCATGATTCTTTCCTCCTTCTTTTACTATTAGCAGTGATTAGTGATTAAAGAACAAATAACCCGAAAACCGGCTTGGCATACATTATCCCCTTTTGTTATGTATTTATTAAAAACTATCCTTTTCCGTACCCCAATAAACTACCACCCAAAAGTCTAGCCGTCAAATAGCCCTATTTAAGTAGGTCCTATAGGACTAATAAGACCTATAGATTTTATTTCCTCTTCCCCGAAATTATTTCTTCCGCGATATTGCGCGGAACTTCTTCGTAGTGTGAAAACTCCATAGTGTAAGTGGCCCGGCCTTCGCTTAAAGAACGCAGTTGTGTGGAATAGCCAAACATTTCCGACAAAGGCACTTTGGTGTCTATAACTTTTAAGGCGGAGTCACCCACCGCGCTGATGCCGCCTCGCGCAGTCATTTGCTCTATGCGAGCGCGCTTGGAAGATAAATCGCCCGTAACTTCGCCTAAAAACTTTTCGGGCACAATCACTTCCACTTTCATTATTGGCTCTAACAATACGGGGCTGGCTCTTTTAGCGCCTTCCTGAAAAGCCATACTGCCCGCGATTTTGAAAGCCATCTCCGAAGAATCAACATCGTGGAAAGAACCGTCGTAAAGCGTAACTTTAATATCTACTACTGGGTAGCCCGCCATCACACCTTTATCTATGGCTTCCTTAATACCTTTTTCCACGGCTGGAATAAATTCTTGTGGAATAGTGCCACCTTTAATATCGTCTTCAAATTCAAAACCGCCACCCCGCGCGAGCGGCTCTACTCTTAAGCGCACATGGCCATACTGACCCCGGCCGCCCGATTGGCGAATATACTTGCCTTCGGCTTCGGCACTAGCTTTTACAGTTTCTTTATAAGCTACCTGTGGCCGACCCACATTGGCATCCACTTTAAATTCCCGCTTCATGCGGTCTACAATAATTTCCAAATGAAGTTCGCCCATACCCGAAATTAAAGTGTCGCCCGTTTCTTCATCGCCTTTAATTCTAAAGGTGGGATCTTCGTCGGCCAAACGGCGTAAAGCCAAGCCCATTTTTTCTTGGTCGGCCTTGGTTTTGGGTTCAATACGCACCGAAATAACAGGTTCGGGGAAAACAATCTGTTCCAAAAGCACCGGTTTATCTTCGTCCGCAAGTGTGTCACCGGTTTTGGTATATTTTAAACCCACGGCGGCGCCAATTTCACCCGCAAAAATTTCTTTAACTTCTTCGCGATGGTTAGCATGCATTCTTAAAATACGGCCGATTCTTTCTTTTTGATTTTTATTAACATTTAAAACATAGGAACCCGCTTCCAACTTGCCGGAATAAACTCTAAAAAAAGTTAGCTGGCCCACAAAAGGATCGCTCGCCACCTTAAAAGCCAAAGAAGAAAATGGTGCTTCGTCGCTGGCCGGACGTTCTTCTTCGGCATTGGTTTTAGGGTTGACACCCCTAACCGGAGGCAAATCGAGGGGGCTTGGCAGATAATACAAAACGGCATCCAGCATAAACTGCACGCCTTTATTTTTTAAAGCCGAACCGGTGAGCACCGGCACCAGCTGGTTAGCTATGGTAGCGGCGCGCAAAGCTCGGCGTAATTCGGCCAAACCAGGTTTTGTGCCAGCCAAGTAGTTTTCCATCAAAACATCATCCGTTTCTACTATCTTTTCCACAAGTTCAGCATGATATTTCTCGGCTTCGGCTTTAAGATTTTCGGGAATATCCACCTCCACAATTTTTTCACCGTGCTCGCCTTCAAAGTTGTAAGCCTTCATTTTCATTAAATCCACCACACCATCAAAATTCTCCTCTAAGCCAATGGGAATTTGAATTCTAACAGCTTTCGCGGTTAAACGCTCTAAAATAGATTCGTAAGATTTTTCAAAAGAAGCGCCCATACGATCTAATTTATTGATAAAGCAAATGCGCGGCACTTTATATTTATCGGCTTGGCGCCAGACGGTTTCCGATTGCGGCTCCACTCCGGCCACGCTGTCAAACACCACCACTGCGCCATCTAAAACTCGCAAGGATCTTTCTACTTCTACTGTAAAATCAACATGGCCCGGCGTATCTATAATATTTATTCTCATCTCATGTTCTTTCTTTCCGCGCCCGTCCGCGTTCTTTTCCGCGCTCGCCCCGAGCGAAGCCGAGGGGTTGATCCGCGTCTCTGTGGGCGTCCAGAAGCAGGTAGTGGCGGCCGCGGTTATGGTAATGCCGCGTTCGCGTTCCTGTTCCATCCAATCCATCACCGCTTCGCCTTCATGCACCTCGCCGATTTTATGTGAGACTCCGGTGTAAAACAAAACGCGCTCGGAGACCGTGGTCTTTCCGGCGTCAATATGAGCTACTATTCCAATATCGCGAGTTCGTTCTATGGGGTAATCCCTCATGCCAATTTTATTTACAAACGAAGTGAGTAACTATTAAATTGAGCACCCTGAGCGAAGTCGAAGGGTAAAATATGGAAATGGTTCGACAAGCTCACCATAAGGTTTGG
The DNA here is from genome assembly GCA_964360575.1 of uncultured Candidatus Saccharibacteria bacterium. GTDB lineage: Bacteria > Patescibacteriota > Minisyncoccia > JACQLN01 > JACQLN01 > JACQLN01. The sequence continues at coordinate 4,683 of CAYHXG010000043.1, forward strand.
CAACCAAGAAACGTCACTTCGTTCCGTTTCTTGGGCCAAGCCCTTACCAAGAAAAGTGTGCGAAGGCTTTGTTGGCTTCGGCCATGCGGTGAGTGTCGTTTCTCTTCTTTATAGCGTTGCCTTCGTTCTTAGCCGCGAGTAAAAACTCATCAGCTAATTTTTTATCCATGGCTCTGCCTTTGCCGGCCCGAGCCGCGAGGACTATCCAACGCATAGCTAAAGTTAACTTTCTTTCACCCCGCACCTCGCGCGGCACTTGGTAATTAGCGCCACCAATTCGGCGCGATTTAACCTCAAGTTGCGGCGAAACGTTTTTAATAGCTGCTTCAAAAATTTCTAGGCCGGGCTTATTCTCCTTTTTTTCGGCATTAGCGAGAGCTTGGTAAACAATTTTTTCGGCTACCTTTTTTTCGCCGTCCATCATGATTTTGTTAATAAATTGAGAAACCAAAACACTCCCGTATTTTAGGTCGGGCTTAATATCGCGTTTGATGTTTATTTTACGTCGCATG
>CAYHXG010000044.1:0-5089 GCA_964360575.1 uncultured Candidatus Saccharibacteria bacterium
ACATAGAACTTGGGCAGGGGTAGGCCGGCGGTTATGGTTAGGTTTTCTAACATGCGATAAAGCTCGGGATTGGATTTTAATTCCACCGGTTCGGCTTTATGAAGCGCCAAAACAATTTTGTCGGAATACCAGTAGCTTATAAAATTCATTAAAATACTAAAGCCCACGGCGAAATATAAAATGCTGGGATCTTGATAGACTTGCGCCACCACCCAGCCAATGCCAATCACCAAACCAAAAAACACGGCCATCAAGAGCCATGTTTTATGAATATTACTAGATTGATTGGTATAAATGGTTGCCATATTACTAATTTACCAAGACACAAGAAACAATAACCAAACAAATTAAAAACCGACCAATTATTCAAGACTCAAAACTCTTATTCGCTATAGCTGAAAATATATTTTTTAATTCTCGCCCCTCTTGTTTTAGTGAATTAATATTTCCCGTAAGACTTGGATTAGCTTCTTCAATAAGCTCAAGCCAATGAAGTGTTTCTTTTGCCTCTTTCCTAGAGATTTTTATTCGATGAAAGAAATCTTTTTTACCAAGTGCATCATTAGCTTCTCTATAGTTTGCGCCTACTGATCCCGCAGACCCTATAATCTGGCCAATTAAACGATCGTTCATAGAATTTTTCGGCAACAACTTACATAACCTAATTACTTGCTTTGCGAAATTAGTTGTTCTATCTTCTAGATCGTATCTTTTTGAACCATTTGATTTTTGATCATTGGTCATTATTTGGATACTTGTATCTTGGTTATTGGAAGCTTACTTTCACTGGTTCTTGAGCTGGAGAATTGTCGGCGAGGTCAAAAAACTCGCGTTTTTTGAAGCTAAACAAATTGGCGATTACATTGGAAGGAAAAGAATCCACCGCCACATTAAGATCGCGCACGTTGCCGTTGTAAAAACGCCGTGCCGCCTGAATTTTGTTTTCGGTATCAGCCAGTTCGCGTTGCAAATCTAAAAAGTTGGCATTGGCTTTAAGATCGGGGTAGTTTTCGGAAACGGCAAACAAGGTCTTTAATGTGCTAGACAAAGCATTTTCCTTTTCCGCCTTAGCGTGCGGATCATGCGCGCCCATAGCGGCCGAGCGAGCCTGTGTCACATTTTCAAAAACCTGCCTTTCATGCCCCATATAACCTTTAACGGTTTCTATTACATTCGGAATCAAATCGTACCGGCGCTTTAACTGAACTTCAATATCGGAAAAAGCCTCGTCTATGCGAGTTCGCAAAGTTACCAAACGGTTAAAGGCATAGATGATCCAAAGGATTACTACACCGCTAGTACCTATTAAAATCCAGGATGTTAGAGTCATAGCTTTAGTATAAAGCTCCAAGAAACAAGATACAAGTTTCCAAACAAACCTCAATAATCAATAATCAAATTGAGATTTTGAATTTGGGTTTTAGAATTTGTTTGTGATTTGTTTCTTGTATCTTGGAATTTAGTATTCATCCATTCCGCCGGCGGGCATATGGGGTGTTTCTTTCTTTTCGGGCATATCGGTTACGGCCGCGCCCACGGTTAAGTAGTTAGCTGCCACAGAAACGGCGTTCACAAAAGCGGTCTTGGTAACTTTAAGCGGATCCACAATACCATAATCTTTTAAGTTTTCTATTTTATTGGTAGTGGCGTTAAAACCGATCCAATTGGAACTCGGCTTAGCCTTGGCTTGTATCAATTCGGTTATGATTTCGTCAACGGATTCGCCGCTGTTTTCAATAATAGCCTCCACCGGCGCGCTCAAAGCTTTGGCCATAATCTTTGAAGCCGCCACCGAAACCGGCACATCTTTTTTGGGTTTTAATTCTTTCTTTAAAACAATGTTAAACAAAGCCATACCGCCACCGGGCACAATACCCTCTTCCATGGCCGCCTTGGTGGCCGCCACTGCATCTTCCACCCTTTGCTTTAATTCCTTTTGAGCCGATTCGGTGGGCGCACCAACTTTTATAATAGCGACCCCACCCGAAAGCTTGCCCATGCGCTCCTGCAATTTTTCTTTATCAAAATCCGAAGTGCTTTCGGCAATCTGTGCCTTAATTTGCTTAACTCTTTTTTCTATTTCTGATTTTTTACCCGCGCCGCCAATTATAGTGGTATTTTCTTTGCTCGCCACAATTCGGCGGGCTTGACCCAAAACATTTGCATCTACCGAATCTAGTTTCAAACCCTTCTCTTCGCTCACAACTTCGCCGCCGGTTAAAATTGCCAAATCCTCCAACATCTCTTTGCGTCTGTCGCCAAAACCGGGAGTTTTTACGGCCAGGGCATTAAATGTACCCCGCAATTTATTAACCACTAAAGTAGCCAGAGCCTCACCTTCCACATCGTCGGCAATTATAACTAAATTTTTCTTGCCGGATTTAGCCAATTTTTCCAGCAACGGCAAAATATCGTTTATAGCCGAGATTTTTTTATCGGTAATTAAAATTAACGGGTTTTCATAAACCGCTTCCATTTTTTCGGCATTGGTTACCATATAGGCCGAAATATAACCGCGGTCAAACTGCATACCTTCCACCACTTCATAGGCGCTACCGATGGCATTGGAATCTTCCACCGAAATTACGCCGTCTTTACCAACTTCGTCCACCACTTCGGCAATAAGTTTGCCGATGCCGGAGTCTTTAGACGAAAGTGTAGCCACCTCTTCTATTTTTTTGTTGTCGTTAATAAGTTCGCGCTGGCTTTCCAAAGACTTTATAACAGTCTCGCTCGCATTTTTAAGTTCGTTCGCTAACTGTATTACATTAAAGCCGCCTTTGTTTATAGATTCCTCACCGGCCCTAATCATGGCCTGCGCCAAAACTACAGCCGTGGTGGTGCCGTCGCCCACATTGGTATTGGTTTTGTCGGCGGCTTGTTTTATAAATTCCGCGCCCAAGTTTTCGTATTTGTCGGCGAGTTCAATTTCTTTAGCTACGGTAACGCCATCAAAAGTAACCTGTGGGGCGCCATAACTTTTTTCTATAACCACCGCGCGACCCCGTGGGCCCAACGTCATTTTTACGGCTTCGGCCAGCTTATCTATCCCCCGCCGCATAGCGGTTCTAGCATTTTCGTTGAATAATATTTGCTTACTCATAAGTTTAAAAATTAGAAATTAGAAATTAGAAATTCCATTCTTGGATCTTATTCAAGAATGGCTAATATATCGTCTTCTCTCGCTATCAAATATTCTTTGCCTCCGACCTTGATTTCATTGGGACCGTATTTAGTAAACAGCACCACATCGCCTTTTTTAACTGTGGGTTTTATAAGTTTGCCGTCGTCATACTTGCCCGGCCCCACCGCCAAAACTCTGCCTTGCTCTGGCCTTTCTTTATCTACAGTCTCGGGCAAATAAATTCCCGACTTGGTTTTTTCTTCTTTAGACATGGGCTGTATTAGAACCCGGTCGGCTAAAGGACGAATCTTACTAGACATACTTTGCTTTAGAAACAAGTGACAAGAGACATGAGACAAGTTCATTTCTTCCTTGTCGCATGTTACATATCGCATGTCGCTTATTTTATCACTCTCCTGTAACGATTGATAATCGTAACAACTGTTAAAACTAGAGTCAATAGCTTTAAGGTAACCCCTCGATAAACTCGGGGTATTTTTGCCTTTTTTTCTAATTCATAATTGTGGGCAAAAATAAAAGCCGCTCCGATACCCTAGTAATCGGAGCGGCGACGCGAGGAACTTTCCTCTGCACGGCGTGTCTACCCTTATCCGTTGAAAGGAAGAAAGACGGAAAGGGATGCGACAACCGATAAAAGTTCCTCGGCTTTGAAAACCGGGAAGATTAGAGGAGGATAGCCTGCGTTGACCTGTCGAAGGTGCGCAGACCGGTCCAAAAACCTTCCCGGCGATATACAATAAAGAACTGGCTTCTCTGCCTAAGCAGAGAGTTAATTTCGAGCCGGACGCAATGCGCGAGGCCTTGCGTCCGACCGTTGCACAAACAGGCATTGAGTTACTTAACCAACGAGGCGGTGCGGGGAGGGAGGTGCTGGTTAAGCATCTCGACGGGGTCCTGTTTGTTGCAATGGCGGGTTTCTGGTCGGAGGGGAGACTCTATCCAGAAACCTCACCGCATTTTTACCGAACCCTTATATTATACATGGGCAAAAAACAGTGTCAAGCACAAGAAAACCGCCCCGACCTAGGTCGGGGCGGAACGAATCAGATGCTCCTATGCATACTGCTCGATATAATCAAGGATCTTGGACACCGTATCCCAATCATCAGGGATGGGAAAAGCGCTCTTCTGCATGGATCGAAGCTCGGCCTTGCCCTCATCGCTAGTTGCGATCCTAAGCTTGGCGGAAAGACTATCAATATCAGTAGCTTTGTAACATCCGCCTAGCTCCGGCACAAACCAAGTTTCTTTGCCGGTCTGTGCCACTATTCTTTCCCGAACCTCTTTGATATCCAAATACACACCCGGAATTCTAGCGTAGGCTCCAGAGATGCTGGCATTGGTGCCGCCGGCATAAACCATAATGTTGGCCGCGGCTCCAATTTCTACACCTTTATAGTTCTTGGCCAAATGCCAAGCCATCTCTAACATCTCGGCCCGATCCTTGAAAGCCTTAGCAAAACGCTCTTCGTCTTCGGGCTTGGTTGCCTTCTCACCAGGATGCTGGCTGAAACCGATAACAGCCTTGTGCCAACCAGCCAGTGCCCGAATAAGCATTTTAAGAACAAAATCGTTGAGATCTGGTTCTTTTCCTCCCACCAAGCCCACTAGAATATCGTCTTTACGAAGAAAGGGTAAGGACTCGCCACCCATCATATTCTTCTTCATATCCTGGCGAAGATTGGTAGCCTTGGCCGCCATCAGCTCGTGATACTCTTTACCCCACAAGGGCGGCGGGCCAAGACCGAGCGAATGCTTAAAACCGAAAGTGTGCGTATCGACAAGACTGGAATGCGGTGCCATAAAAACCGCTTCGGCCTTACCCGCATAATCTCTCGCGAGCGGCCGCAGGCAGGAATCCGGCACATCTTCTAACACCATCCACTTGGTTCGATCGGGTAGATGACGGACGATGTTCAATTCTTGCTCTGTTTCGAAAGACGA
>CAYHXG010000045.1:0-5076 GCA_964360575.1 uncultured Candidatus Saccharibacteria bacterium
GTTCCGGTTGGAGCTATTACAGTTACATTTGATTTTCTATAACCAAATCTTTCTGGTGGACCTTGTTTTGCCTGATTATATTCCTAATAGCATACTTGTAAATTAAAACCTCCACCGCCGGCAGCAACCGGCGATCCACCTTAGGCACCAGCCGTTGCGAAATTATGCCAAGTAAAGTTCCGGCCAGCTGAAAACGTATTTGCGACTGTTGTTCAGGAGGAAAGCTATCTAGAATTCTATCTACTGTTTGGGAGGCCGAATTGGTGTGCAGGGTGGCAAAAACCAAATGGCCCGTCTCGGCCGCTGTCACCGCCGTAGCAATAGTTTCCCGATCCCGCATTTCACCTAACATCACAACATCGGCATCCTGCCTAAAAACAGACCTTAAAGCCCGATGAAAACTCAAAGTATCGTTGCCCACCTCGCGCTGCTCTATAATAGCCCGATCCGGTGTAAAAATATATTCTATGGGGTCTTCTATGGTAATTATGTGATCCGACCTCGTGTGATTTATATCGTCTATTAAAGCGGCGAGGGTAGTAGATTTGCCATGACCAGTTGGGCCGGAGACTATCACAAAACCTTGGCTCGGCCGGGTAAAATCTTTTATAACCTGCGGCAAACCCAATTCCTCCAGGGTTTTAATCTTAAAGGAAATAAGCCTTAAGGCGGCCGAAACATAACCTTTCTGAATATAAACATTGGTTCTAAACCTTAGTTTGTCTTTAAAACCAAAAGCAAAATCTACCTCTTTATATTTTTTAAAGCGTTCTTTTTTCTCGGCGTTCATCAAGGCTAAGCAGAGCCCTTCAGAACGTTCCGGAGTTATAACTTGTTTTTGAGTTAATTGAACGAGTTCACCGTCTATACGCAATATCGGCGGGCGCCCGGGCGCAATATGCAAATCGGAGGCCCCTTGTTCTGCGGCCAGTAACAATAGTTCTTCGATTTCGCGCTGATAGTTATCCAACTTACAGTGACAAGCGACATGAAACATGAGACACGGAATTAAAAACCTTGTCACTTGTTGCTTGTCACTTGTTGCTTATTTAAGTATTTCCTTAACCTTCGCTACCACTTCGGTAGGTGTAAAATGGGCCTTAATAATGTAACTCTGTGCCCCCAGTTCCAAACCCCTTTTAACATCGCTATCTAAGCCGAGATTGGTTAGCATCACTACTGGTATACCGGCCGTTTGTTTGTCGGATTTTAAGGATTTTAAAACTTCAAAACCGTCCTTCTTGGGCAATACCACATCCAGAAGAATAAGTTCCGGTATTACCTCTTTAGCTTTAGCCAAGCCCATCTCCCCATCTTGAGCCAAGATCACATCAAAACCCACCTCCTTAAACTTGGTGGAATACATATCTAATAGAAACGGATCATCCTCCACGAGTAATATCTTGTGTGCCATCTTAGTTCTTAGTTTGTAGTTTTTGGTTATAGTTATAGGGGTTAATAGTTTTGGTTAAACTAGAACTGAAAACCGATAAACCAAGACTAGTAACTAATAACTATGAACTAATTATTCTTCCACTGCCCTTAACACTTCTTCCATAGAAACTAAACCGATCAAGGCCTTCATTATACCATCTTGTTTCATGGTTATCATCCCCTGTTTTTTGGCTTCTTCGGCTATTACCGATTCAGAAAGACCAGAACCTAAAACAACTTTTTCGAGACTCTTAGTCATTTCAAAAATTTCAAACATGGCGAGACGCCCCTTGGTGCCTTTGTAACCGCATTCGGCACAGCCCGGCGCCTCAAAAATTTTGAAAGGTTTTTTAAGGCCATACTTAACTTGTTCCGCTTCGGGCACATCCTTTAAGGTTTCTGTTACCACTTGGATGAATTTATCGGGCAAAGCTACTGGCTTCGCGCATTCTCCACACATCTTTTTTATTAACCTTTGGGCTACACCCGCCACCAGAGTTGAAGGAATTAAAAATTGATCTATCTCCATATCCACTAGGCGTGGAATTATACCGAGAGCATTATTGGTGTGCAGGGTGGAAAAAACCAAGTGTCCAGTTAAAGCAGCGTGAGTGGCGAGACCCGCCGTTTCTTTATCTCTTATTTCGCCCACCATAATAATGTTGGGATCTTGCCTTAAGATACTTCTTAAACCAGAAGCAAAAGTATAACCGATTTCGGGTTTTATTTGAGACTGGTTGACCCCTTTAATATAGTATTCCACTGGATCTTCTAGAGTAATTATATTAACTCCCTCCTTGTTCAAAAGATTTAAAGTGGTGTAAAGCGTAGTGGATTTACCCGAACCGGTGGGCCCAGTTATTAAAACCACTCCATAAGGATTTTTCATGGCGCGTTCATAGATTTCTAAACTTTTACCTAAAAGCCCAAGATCAGAAAAGGTACCTACCCCCACAGTTGGGTCTAAAATTCTTAAAGCCACCTTCTCGCCAAAAGATGTAGGAAAAGACGAGACTCTAAAATCTATTTTACTGGCGCCGACTTTGGTGTGAAAACGGCCATCTTGAGGCATACGGGTTTCATCTATTTTTAAGTTAGATAAAACCTTAATACGGCTAATAACGGCGCTATGAATATTTTTAGGCAAGGTGAGCGAGGAATGTAAAACTCCGTCCTGGCGAAAACGCACACGGGTTTCGTCTTCCAATGGTTCAATATGAATGTCCGAAGCTTTACCTTCCACAGCGTGGCGCAAAATAACCGCCACCATTTTGGTAATGGGCGCTTCGGCGGAAATTTGTTCCATCTTTTCTGTACCCAGCCCACCCATATCGCCTATTTCGTCCTCGCCTAACTCCTCATCTAGCTGTTCTAGAGCCTTAGTAACTTCTTTACCTAAATTTCTGTACTGTTGAGAAACAGTATTAAAATCGGATTCCAAAATAACATAGACTTTGGGCGTAAAGTTACCCTTAACCGCAATAAATTTAAGTGCTTCTCTAGCTTCTACATCGTCTGGATCAACCATACCCACCGTAAGATCACTGCCTTTTTTTTCTATGGGTAAAAATTTATAATGCAAAACTGCATCCTCGGGAAAAAGCTGAAGAACCTCGCCGGGTATGGACTCGCTGGTTAAGTCAAGAGAAGCCAAACCCGAAACCACGCTCTTCGCCTCTAAAATATTGGCCGGTTTTACCAAATCCCCTTTCAGTAAATTGCGCTCTAGTTCGCTAACATTGGACACACCCAAAGAACGAAGGGATTTGGCCTGATCCTCTTTTAAGAAACCATTGTCAACTAAATAGGCTAGTAATTTTTCAATCATCTTAGTTCTTAGTTTGTGGTTTTTGGTTATAGTTGTTAGTTAATAGTTTTAGTTAAACCAGAACTAGAAACTGATAAACTAAAACCAAGAACTAGTAACTGTGAACTACTAATCCGAAAACGGATTACTCTTGCCGGTAGTTTCCGTTTTTATAGGCACACCCGGCGGCAATTCTAAGTTTTTAAAACGATCATCCTCCAGAATTTTCACTTTAAGATCCGAAACCTGACTAGTGGCGGCCACCCCGGCTGCCGGAGTAACTGGCGCAACCACGGCCGGTGGAGGAGAACCCTTATGCAAAAAGCCAAAATAAAGCACGAGCCCGCTGGAGAGCACCAATACAAAAAACACGCCCATTAATATTCTTTTTTTCTTTATTTCTTTAGTAACGATTACAGCCATATTACAATATTAAAAATTAAAGATAAAATATAAAAAATTATGAGCCGCTGGAACAAATTTCTTATTTTTGATATTTGATATTTGATTTTTTATTTCTTTAGAATATATGTGACCATACCTAAACTATAATCCATGGTGGGGTCCACTGTGGCCAACTCTTCACCGCTTGCGGTTTTTTGTTTAGCTACGGAAAAAGTAATTTTGTTTAAATCAATTATACGCAAACTTTTTTCCACAGCCATAAGCCAAGACTTAAAAGAGCTGTAGTTGCCTGAAGCATTGATATCTACTTTTAACCTGCCTATGGTATCTTTAGGCGTAACTTCTCTGCCCCGATTGGTCCTCGCACCGCTTTCATCTTTAACTCCTTCCACATTAACAGCGATAAGGCTCAAACCATTTTGGCTGGCTAAGTTTTCCATAATGCTAATAAGTTCCGGCTTGAGCTCGGAATCGGGTATAGCTTGCTCTAAACGCTCCACATTGCTCTTTTGTTCAGCCAGCACATTATTTATGGAATTGAGTTTGGCTATAACTTGCCGCTCCAAATCAATCGAAGTTTTCTTTAGAGCTACCTCCTGCCTTAATTCAAAAACTCCGTTCCAAACTGGTCTGGCCACCAGCCAAAAAGCTAAAAACAGGATCACGGCTACCAAAGTATTAGTTACTAATTTATTTTTCATTTTCTGGTTATAAGATCTTTGGAAAAATCCACCCTAAGATTAAAATTAACTTTGCCGGTCTCACCCAAATTAATATTAGAGGAAGCCACGGCTATAACGTTAGGCGAGCCCTCCAAAATTTTTACCTGCTGGGCCAGAACACCGTAACTGGGAGCCGCGCCTGTAAACAAAATTGAATTCTCTTTCTCCGAAACATCAAAAGATTTAAAAGTGACGGTGTTTAAAGTCTTTTCCTCCAACATTTTAAAAACTTGCGACCAATAACGATGGTCATCCAAAACATTCTTAAAAACTTCTAGCACCGAGTTTAAATTATTGAGCCGCGCCTCCAAACTCATGTCACGTTGGCTCGTTAGTTTTTGCAATTCACCGTTAAAAGAGGCTATCTCTTTGGTTAATCTGTACTTCCAAAAATGGAGACCGCCCGAAAAAACCAAAATCAATCCCACTAAAACAAGACCAATCTTAGCCAGAGCCGAAAGTTCGAACTCTGGTTTTTGGAAAGTGCCAAACTTCGGCAAACCATATGCCGAAGTTTCTTTTTTTGGAATTAGAGATACATTATCCATGCCAATTTTATTTACGAACGAAGTGAGTAATTATTAAAATTGAGCACCTCTTCGAGTCTGAAACTCTCAGAGAGTCGAAGACCTAAGCGAAGTCGAAGGGTTACCTATAGTTCTCTCATCGCGAGCCCCACCGAAACCGATAAGGTCGAACCGAGATCAC
>CAYHXG010000046.1:0-4978 GCA_964360575.1 uncultured Candidatus Saccharibacteria bacterium
AGCAGTTTTTCCGGGTCCAGGCGCACAAATTCGGTTTCGTCTGTAACCTGAACACTAATTGTATGTTGGCCGTAGCCGATGACGCTATCTACAGCCGTGAAAGCATCCACACCCTCAGCCACGGCATTGCCATCCACCTGCCAGAGAATTCGCAAAGGGTAACCCTTGGGGAACTCCCCCAGCTTTTTCAGGTGGGGGAAAAATAATTTATTCCACACTTCTTATGGAGTAAATACGACCATTGCAAGAAACTTCATTATCTTTCTTCTTGCCGATACATGATCGTCCTAAAGGGGAACTCAAGGTAATGGTTGTTACTGTAATATTATCCACAGAAAATGTTTCTCCTCCACCCTTTGCGACTAAAAAAAATACTGTGATTCTTTCTGCTCTGACATCTTTCAACTCAATAAGTGAGCCCACTTGAACAATTTGTTCACAGTGAACCGGAATACTACTTATATAGGCCAATGTCTCTCTCGCCTTTTGAACCTGGTCTTCAATAGAGAGAGCTAAATTGCCTAACTGGAACTTAGATGTGTCGGAGTGACTCTTATTACTGCTAGGAGCATCTTGTGTACGTTTTTTGGTATCTTCAAGTGATGCAACTAAATTTTCTATATTTTGAGATGTCGCTTGGGCAAAAGCTGAAATGACTTTGTTCTTATCCATTACTTAACCCCTTTTTCAGATTTTGTTGTAGTTTCTGAACGGTTTTTCGCGCAGATTCAGAACTTGCAATTAGTAATTTGAGAACTTCTGTGTCATAACCGCCACTGCCGACCGACCCTTTTTGACGAATAGCCATATTCTCTTCTGCTATTTTAAGATGAGGATAGCGAAACTTTTGAAGCATTACAATTAATCTATCTATAGAACCAAGAGCCAATGCAATATTTTCCTTCTGCGAAACCTTAAGCAATTTTAGATTTTCAAGTTCTTTTGCTACTTTCAGAATCAAAGGGTTCGATCTTACAATTTTTTGAGCACGAACTCTAAGCGAAGGCGGTAGGTAACTGATATTTTCATTCCAATATCTAATATACTGAGGATTATTGTCTCTACCTCCCCATAAGGCAAGATCAACCAATATAATTGGCATCTGTGCTCCACCTGGAGCTAGATAAGTCCTGCCGCCAATTATTTTAGGTTCAAAATAGGGCCTTAACTTACGGGTAAAATATTCCGGGGTGATACATCTACTGACTTTGGTTATGGCAACAATCATGGCAGAAAAATTATTGGCAGAAAAATCAACCATACGAGAAAACTCGGAATCAGTAGGAGAAAGATCTTGTGCAGTATCAAGTGCGGCTACGGCAACTGGCAAAGATTCCATGCCTTCAATAACACAAGAAATAAATAACTTCTCCTCTGGTTCTCCTGTAAAAGTCCTCATTCTGCTGTTTAAGGGATTTCTTGGGCCATAACTTGTTACCGTATCGGCAGGAACTTCGTCGGTTATAACCGAAAGCATCACTAAAAATTCTTCCAGGTCTGGAAATTCCTGAATAGACACACTATGTCTTACCAAAGATGACGCTACCATACCAATATCCCGCGTAGCCGCAGCAGCTTCTAATCTACTCATTCCATAAACCTGTTTGCCATAAAAATAAGGTTTAAAGAAAGTATAAATTGCACTAGGATTTCCTATCTCATTCAGAGCAGGTAAATCCTTAACAAAGAAATCATCTGCTCCTAGTGGATCTAAATCCGAAATAAGCTGATTCTCTTTAGAACAGTCTGCGTATACATCCGGCAAAATAGACCTATTTTCCATAACAACATACCCCCTTTGTTGTGAAAGAACTCTAAAAAATAAACACCTCACCTATATAGTTGTATTTTTATGCTAAAAAGTCAAGCTAAACAAAGTTGACATTATCTATAAAAAAGTAATATAGTAAAATAAAAAAATACCATAAAATACTATTTAATAACATTATGATGAAAATCTATTTAGTCACTAAAAACCCTGGCAAACTACTTGCAGCAAATAGCGTATTCGGCAAAAAAAACATTGAACTCTCTCAAGTAAACAAAGACTATTCAGAAATACAAGCTGACAATAGCCTAGATATTGCTAAACACACAGCCTTAGAAGCAGCCAGGGAATTAGGTTCTCCAACCATAAGAGAAGATCACAGCTTATATATTAATGAGCTTGGGATACCTGGCCCATATATGAATTATTTTGAAAAAAAAATCTCTGTTAAAAATATCTTAAAAATACTGAGTAAATTCAAAGACAGGAGCGGCTATTTTGAAGTGGCCACTGTTTATGCTGAGCCCAATGGAAAAACAAAAGAATATTCTTTTAAAGTTCCCTTCCAGATTGCAAAAAAAGAAAAAGGTAAATTGCAATCCGGTTGGCCCAGTATAATAATTTTAAAAGGCGAAAAAAGAACCTTAGCAGAATATCCGGAATCGGAACGTGTTAATATTTGGAATAAAAACTATATTAAAATAGCAAACTATATTGCTAATTCTAAATAAATTTTCTAAAAATTCCTCTAAAAACAGACCTGGCACCTGTATTAATGTTTCTTTTATAAGATAATATGTTTTTATGTGGAAAGATTTTTGGGCCAGCCAGAATTTTAACAATCTCTGCCTTTTTTATAAGGGTTATATGAAGGCCTTCATGAGTTATAAAAGTGTTTTTATTTGATTTTATCTTTTTTAATTCTGACGCTAATATACCTTTATAAAAAACGTTTAAACATAAGAAACCTCCCTTTTTTAAAACCCTAGCTGTTTCTTTTACAGCACTAACAAACTCTTCTATGGAATTTGTATTGTGATAAACTCCATTAGCTATAATAATATCAAAATATTCTTTTTTGAATGGCAATTTAAACATTGATGCCTTTATTACTCTTTTATTCGCTTCTTTTGCTCCTACTAAACTAGCAACCTTTTTCCTTGTCGTTTTTAACATCGAGGTATAAAAATCACAGGCCCAAGTGTTAAAACCACTTTTTACCAAAAATTCTGTGTTTCTACCGCCCCCACAACCTAAATCAAGAACTTTATAAGAAAACTGCTTCTTAAAATCTTTTAAAAAAGCTATCCAATAAGGGGATGCTTTCGTCTCGGAAAATTCTTTTACTATCTCAGAATTATTCCAAAATTTATATTCGGGAGTTTTATGCATTTTTTATTTTTTTCAAAACTTTATAACCATAGTTATTTATACTAAATACATATGTTTTTAGATCTTTAGATTCAAATATATTTTTGCAGATAGCTGATTTTTTGGTTATAGCAAATATGGCAGGACCAACCGACGAAATAGAAAGAACCTCTGCCAAGTTATCCTTTTTAATAAAAGAAAGTTCTCTGCATAACCTTGGAAGTTTCTTATAAACAAAAGAACAGTTATTGATGCTACCCATATTGAAACGATAATCATAAATAATATCGCCGACTACCTTCAAGTTTCCCTCGACCATTGCCGGAATCATTTTATGTAAAATGTTATAGGCTATAGTTTTGCCATATTTTTTACCTGTTAAGATAAACTTTGGAAGAGCTTTAATCTCTTTTTCCATTAAAATGTTTGAATCCAAATTCCCTACATCAATTGGAACTCCGACCACAACTTTATAAGAATTATCTATATTCATTTTTACTATTGGTACACTTTCTCCAGCTAGTAAAATTAGCCCAGCCTTACATATACCTGCCGCCGCTGAACCACCTATACATTGAACAGGATTTAAATAAAAAAATTCTCCATCTATTTCTTCACCGTGATTTTGGGCTAGATATTTTATTAAGTCGTCACCCCTTATTGGATTCCCATAGGCCTCGTTTATTGCACAAGCAACGGAAGCTATCAATGAACTACTAGACCCAAAACCACAATGCCTTATTTCTTGTATATTTTCTACAGATATATTAAAACCTTCTTTAAATTTTAATGCTTTCTTCATTAATAAAGCAGCATGCCTAATCAAAGCCGGTCTTTTAGAAAGTTCGGACACTACTATTTCTGAATCATTTCTTTTTATGATCGTAATCTTTCTAAACAGCGAGATAGAAAAGACAACTTCTCCAGGGGTATAACGAAAACTTTTGTCTATATCAATTTTACTTGGATCCATAGCCATAGCATTTAACCTTGAGGGATATTCTAAAGACATAAACTTATATTTTAGTGAACTTGTTCCAATGGTTTTTTTAAAAATATTAAAAACACTCCCCACTTTAAATGGGGAGAGATTTTTCTTAATTGGCTTGTTTTTTAACATACCCAATTTTTTGGAACAAAATTTCTTCTATAGCTATTTCTAGTTTACTGATACTGCCATCATTATATAAAACAAAATTTGCTATATCACGTATTTGTTCAATGTTAACTTCTAAATCTATAAGATCTTTAAAATTTATAGAATCTAAGACAGTACCCTCTCTTTTGTTATATCTTCTATGAAGAACATCAAATGGAGCGTCAATAAATATGATATTACTTTTGCAGCCACTTACACTTGGAACCGCATTCTGAATTCTTTCAATTCCGACTCTTGAACGACTACCAACTATTACGACATCAGTATATAAATCGCTAGACTCCAGTAAATCTTTTAGCTTTTTAATTTCTCTTATCAAAAGATTATCAGTGAAAAATAAACCGAAATTTTCTTCCCCTTTTTTGATCCAGTCCTTAAAATTGGGAATCTCGTTTTGTTCTCTATGAAGTCTTCTAAGCGTGGGGCCTAAATCTATTGACAAAAAAGACAGTTCATACATAATCCTGGCCAATCTGGTTTTTCCGGCACCATGATGTCCAGCAAGGAATATCATATGTATACCTCCTTAGTTTTAAAGCTACTTCTTATACTCTAGAACTTTTAATAATATTTGTCTAATAAAATCCCTCTCCGACGCTATGTCGGAGAGGGGGTTATGAGTTTTGAGCTTTTTTGCTCACTCAACGGATTCTACGGAAATCCTTTTTGCCGTAACCTCT
>CAYHXG010000047.1:0-4889 GCA_964360575.1 uncultured Candidatus Saccharibacteria bacterium
TTAACTCGGCGCTCGATAACATCTTTTAGGCCTTCCATATAGGAAGATTTATCGGCCTCGGCCACGTCTTTTAAATCAGCCTCGTAAACCAAATGCGTGCCGCCTAAAAGATCCAAGCCCAAGCGAAAGGGTTTCGCAATTGACTGAGGAATAAATGAGGGTGGGTAAACAAAAAGGCCAGCGGCTATGGCCAGAACTATAATTAGAGGTATCGCAACACGCGGAGACATATTTATTTATCAACATTATGTATAACAACTATTCTATTTTTTAGCAAACAACAGCATTGATTGAGGTTGAACCTCAATCAATGCAAAATAAAAACCCCAATCTTCCTTAAGAAAGTCGGGGTTGTTTTTTTAATGGGCTATCACACTCCCCTTAGATATGAGCAATACCGAGACCACAGCAAGTAGATAACCCAGAATCTGGAAAACGTTGGGGAAACCACCAATCCAAAAGTGTTTTATAACCGAAGCAAATACCGGAAACATGATAACTATGCTGGTAACAGTCAGAACCGAACCGCCACTGGTATAAGCTCCGATGTAGAAATAATCCGCAAAGAAATATAATGAACCTACCAATACCACAGTTAAAATGGTGCCACCCGGCGGGGCTACAATATCTTGCCCGGAAATCTTTAGATAACAAAGTGAAATTAAGGCCAGAGGCAACAATGTTACATAAAAGTAAACCATCAGAGCTATAGTATTGTATCTAGATAGTTTTTGTTCCAAAAACACATTCTGAAATGCATACAATACCAGTGCCAGCAGAGCATATATGACTGGTTTCATACAACCCTCCTCGCTAGAAGTGATTTTAATAAAAAGGACAATACAATCAAGACAAGCACATAAACATATCAGACGTCAAACAGCACTTGATTGAGGTTCAACCTCAATCAGTATAAAATTAAAACTTTCTCTCCTCCAAAGTTACGGGCAAGGTGAGGGTTTGACCGCCACGGAGAACTTTGAGGCTTATGGTTTGGCCAACATTGAATTTCTGAATCACGTCGGAGAGAACATTTTTGCCGGTTAATTTTTCGCCGTTGACCTCGGTAATGATATCGCCCTCTTTAAGCCCGGCTTTGGCGGCGGGGCTGCCGGCAACTGCCACAGCTTCCTTATTGTCTGATTTTAACCAAGCGCCCTCGCCCACCGGCAAACTATTTTCTTTTTGAATCGTTTCGTTAAGCGTAACGTACCTGATGCCTATAAAAGGATAAACTATCCGACCCTGCGTCCTGACGCTAGCCAGCGATTTTTTAACTTCGTTTACGGGCAAAGCAAAACCAATACCCTGCGCGCCTTCAGCCACAGCCACGTTGATGCCTATTACTTCGCCCTTTAGATTTAACAATGGCCCGCCGGAATTGCCCGGGTTGATGGCGGCGTCGGTTTGGATAATGTTGCGCAATTCCTCGGTTTGGCCGCCGCCCGAAGCTATAATGGTTCGGGCCAAACCCGAAACTATGCCCGTGGAAACGGTGTTTCTAAATTCGCCTAAAGCGTTGCCTATGGCGATGACGGTTTGGCCTATCTGCAAATTATCGGAACTGCCGAGCGCCACTGTGGGCAAACCCGCCGCCTCTATTTTTAATACGGCTAGATCTTTTAAGGGGTCGCGCGCCAAAACCTTAGCCGGATATTTTTTCTCGTCGTTGGTTAAAACGGTATATTCGGCTTTGGCGTCGGCCACCACGTGTTTGTTGGTGATGATAACGCCGTCGGTCGAAACTATAAATCCGGTGCCCCCGCCCACCTCTTTATGCTGAAAACCTTTCTGGCACTGCGAAGGAATTTGAAAATCGCCAAAAAACTGCCTAAAGAAAGGGTCGTTAAAAAAAGGATCACTGCCGAAAGGGCTTACCGTGCAACGTTCTAAAATAGGAACATCTTTGGAAACAATTACACTCACCACCGCCGGCGAATATTTTTTCACAATGCCAATAACCGCTTCCTCTTGCGCAAAACTGGATTTAGGTATACTTAAGGTCTGACCTTGGGTGGAATTTTTCGGGAGATTGGTCAAATCTAAAACCCCAAGACTGTAAACCGGGTTGGTTTGATTAGCCACCCAGCCGCCCATAAAACCGGCCAGCACCGCCGTAACCGCAAAAAACACTACAGATTTAATTCTATTTTGAGCAAACATACAATTTATAACCTTAATCTAAAATCTTGAGTTGCTTCAACGCCCTCTCGTAAGTATCGTAAACATCGCGGGCTTGATTATACGAAAGCCGAAAGGTGGCATCGTGCACCAAGGAATTTCTAACTTTATGCACCCGCCAAACATCGTTAATACTGGGCAAGTGTTCGGGTAAAACTTTTTGCAACCTTTCGCCCATACTTTCACCTTGGTAACCTAATAGCGTTAAAACGTGATCAAAAAAATTGTCGGCTTCTATAATCGCGAGCTTCCATTGGGCCTCATCCTGCATATTTAACCTCATGCCCAACTGCTGCCAGTAAGCCTTTAGTTCGGCCAAAGGCAAAACCGAAGCTTGATCCGGTTTCTGCCTTTTTTTGAGGTAATAGGAATAATACATAAACTTTTCCGAATAAAAACCGGCTTTGGCTTTGAACCAAACACCCAGAACAATGAAAGAAAAAGTAACGATAATAAAAAGAACCTTAAACACAACGAGCGAGGTGGCAAATTCGGGCTCGCTATAAAAGGTTGAAAAAAAATCAACAAAGTCGTACCAAAAATCCATCAGCTAGCTTTTAGCTTTTAGCTTTTAGCTTCTTAGGAGTTCAACCTAAAAAGCTAAGAGCCTAAAAAGCTAATGTCCTAATTCACAAAATTCTCCCACTTTAAAAAGTAAATTTTCGCCGAACCACGGGCCTAGAATTTGCAGGCCGACCGGCAGATTATTAATTTTACCGCAGTTTAAAGAAAGCCCACAGACCCCGGCTAGATTAGCCGTGACCGTAAAAATATCGGCGGCGTACATTTCTAAAGGATCGGAAGTTTTTTCGCCTATTTTAAAAGCGGTGGTGGGCGAGGTTGGTGTCATAATAACGTCTACATCTTCGAAAGCATTTACAAAATCCTGTTTTATTAAAGACCGAACTTTCTGGGCTTGGGCGTAGTAAGCATCATAGTAACCAGATGATAGCGTGTAAGTGCCTATCATAATGCGGCGCTGGGTTTCGGCACCTAAAAATTGCCCACGGCTGTGGGTATAAACCGATAACAAATCCTCAGCTGGCGATCTTTGGCCGTACCTTATACCATCGTAACGCGCCAAGTTGGCTGAACACTCCGCTGGTTGAATAATATAGTAAGCGGCCAAGGCATATTCGGTATGTGGTAAACTAATTTCTTTTATTTTCGCACCCTCGCCTTCAAACCATTTAACCGCTTTCATTACAACTTCTTTCACTTCGGCATTTAAACCTTTAGCTTCAAAATATTCTTTAGGTAAGCCGATTCTTAAATCGTTTATATTTAAATCGCCAATTCTATCGCCGGCGCGGGTATGGTTGGGCACAGTGGTAGAATCCAAGGGATCGTGGCCGGAGATGGCATCAAAAATTGAAGCCGTATCTTTTACGGTTTTAGCGAGAGGACCGATTTGATCTAGCGACGAACCCAACGCCACAGCACCAAAGCGAGACACCGCGCCGTAGGTTGGTTTTAACCCAACCACACCGCAAAAACTGGCGGGCTGGCGTATGGAGCCACCGGTGTCTGTGCCTAATGCGCCAAGACACATTTCGGCCGCCACCGCGGCGGCCGAGCCGCCCGACGAACCACCCGGCACACGCGAAGTATCGCGCGGATTTTTAGCAGCACCATAAGCTGAATTTTCGGTGGAAGAACCCATGGCAAATTCATCCAAATTGGTTTTACCCAAAATAACCGCGCCTTCTCTTTTTAATCGGCTGATTACCGTAGCATCGTACGAAGCTTTGTAATTTTTTAAAATTTTGGAACCCGCCGTGCAAATTTCGTCTTTTACCAAAATATTGTCTTTGACAGCGATCGGTATTCCCGTTAAATAGCCGGCATCGTTATTTTTGATTTTAACGTCGGCCTCTTTGGCATCGGCGAGAGCCCTTTCGGAGTGAACCGCAAGAAAAGCGTTTAGTTCTTTGTTTTTGGAATCAATTTCGCCCAAATAATGCGAAGTTAACTCCACGGCCGATATTTTACCACTAGTTAAAAATTCATGAGCTTTTTCTATTGTTAAATCCTTAAGATTCATTTTGAGATTTGAGATTTGAGATTTTATTTTTTAACACTTCCGGCACCACCACATACCCATCCTTATGCTCCGGCGCCTGTTTCACCAAATCATGCCCCGATTTTTGATCCAATAGGCCTTTGTCTTCATCCTTCTTAAAAACACTCTCTAGGCCCGTTATCTGCCGAATTGACTCTACATTCTTGGTATCGGCCTTTGAAAGTTCGCCCACAAAATCCAAAATAGCCGACAGCTCGGCTTGGTATTTTTTTATTTGATTTTCGTTAACCTCTATTCGAGCCAGTTCCGCAATCTTTCTGACTTCATCCTTTGATATCATGCTGTTTATGATAACAGTTTTACTATCCAATCGGAACTTGACAATATATTTTATATCATTTACTCTCACTATAGTACCTACCAGCACATCCACCCCAAGGAGGATAAAGGATGAAAAGCAATAACAAAGCAAAATGGCAGAATTTACTTAAGGAAACAGGCGATATTGTAACAAAACTATATCTATCTCCAGAATTTGAGAAAGAGATGGATAGTTTAGATGAAGAAACTCAAGATAAAAAACTGAATTTCCTCTTCGAGAGATTAGGCGAAATAGAAAGACTGTTACATTCCATCAGGGAATCTGATTTAGGAATGTTTGTGGGTAAAGTAGAAACCCTAGTTC
>CAYHXG010000048.1:0-4856 GCA_964360575.1 uncultured Candidatus Saccharibacteria bacterium
ATGCCGAAAGGCATCCAGGGTTCGAATCCCTGCCTCTCCGCCTTGCGGAAAATATGTTTTCGGGAGAGCGGCAGTTATGGAAGCAATCCCATCGTGAGTTCGCTTGCCCTTCCGAAGTTTTACTGCGTCCTTTCGTAGTCTTTGACGAAGGAGGAACGAAGGAGGGAATCCTCCTTGGCCGTCCGTAGCTTTAGCAGAGGAGGCTCGCTTCCGCCAGTTAGGATTTTCAGGCTAGTTCACAAAGGGTAACCCTTTGTGGTTTTAAAAAAATTCAATTAAGTTGGTTTATAGAGTCGAAATTGTTGCTATTATTGCTTGCCCTTGGGTTTAAAGCAGTAATATGTTATCCTCGGTATATTAAAATAATAAATAAAAACATATGGCAAATGCTGCATTTATGAAACCAATGAATATTAGCTCGGAGTTGGCTGAAATCGTTGGCAAGGGGCCTATGCCTCGTTCGGAAGTTGTTAAAAAACTCTGGGTCTATATTAAGAAGAATGGTCTTCAAGATGCCAGTAACAAACGCAATATAAATGCCGATGCTAGCCTTAAAAAAGTCTTTGGCGGCAAGGCTACGGTCAGCATGTTTGAAATGACGAAGTTGGTTTCTAAGCATCTTTCTTAGTTTAAAACTAAAGAACAAGAGCAGCCCTTATTGGCTGTTTTTGTTTTTGTCTGTTAATATATTCAGCGATCTATAATTTATTAAATTAATTTAAAGAGCAAATATGTCCCGCCTTCGCCCATATTTATCGAATTACGATAAAAGAATCAAGTAAGGCTTAGCTAACGCATACGTATGAAAGGATGCGCATAATTAATGAAGACCATTGTAATTATTCCCACATATAACGAGAAGTCGAATATTGCGGAAATTATAGAAAAACTATTTTCTTTAAAAATAAATAGCCTAGAGGTTTTAGTGGTGGATGATAATTCGCCCGACGGCACAGCTGAAGTGGTTAGAAAGCTGGCACAAAAATATCCCGTCAACTTGATTGTTCGTAGCGAGAAAAGGGGATTAGGCACAGCTTATACCGCCGCGTTCAAGAACCTTCTAGGTGAACCTGATCCGCCAGATATTATTATTCAAATGGATGCCGATTTGTCGCACGATCCGGTTGTGATTCCGGTATTTCTTAATCAAATAAAAAATTGCGATGTAGTTTTGGGATCACGTTACATTAAGGGTGGGGGAGTAAAAAACTGGAATTTTTTTAGGCGTATCGTAAGCCGTTGGAGTAATGTTTACGCTAGGGTTATCCTGGGGTTGCCTTACCGCGATCTCACTGGGGGTTTTAAGTGCTGGAAAAGGGAAGTATTAGAGAAAATAGATTTAGATTCGTTAAGTTCGGTGGGTTACAATTTCCAAATAGAGACCACTTACAAGGCCCACCGGCTGGGTTACAAAATTTGCGAAGTGCCTATAACTTTTACCGAAAGAAAACAGGGCGAATCCAAATTTAATTTAGGGATTATTGTGGAGAGTTTTATAAAAGTTTTGCGGTTAAAAATTAAGAATGAATAAATTGTTGGAAAAGTTTAGATTGCATCAAGACAGTTTGTTTTTAGTTGTAGTTATTGTGCTCGTTGGGCTTATTGGTTTTGGTTTGGGTCGTTTGAGTGCTAAGTACCAAACAGCCGAACTTAAAATTGAAAGTACTTTAGTTAATACTGCCGATTTGAATAAAATAGTTACTGGGTCAAGAGAAAAAACCACGGCGGATGTCAAGAGCTCTCCCCAGCCAGCGGATGGGGAAGTGGTTAGTCTATCTTCCAGTGTGGCCGATACAGAAAGAAAAATAGTTGGCAATAAAAATAGTAAAATATATCACTACAATGATTGCCCAGGAGCCTTAAGAATGAAAGAGGAGAATAGAGTAGTGTTCGCTTCTATACTCGATGCTAAAAACGCCGGCTTTAGGCCGGCGGGTAACTGCCAGGGATTAGACTAGGATAGTCGCACAATGTAGCTTATGCGACAAAGAATTATCTGGGAATTCCAGAAGCACAATTCTTTGTCGCATAAGCTTACCACCATTTTGCAACATTACTTTGTAACATCGCAAAATGGTGGTTTTTAAATAAAATTACAACTTAGAGATAGTCTAATGGGTTTAGGGTTTTGTCGTAGTTGTAGCTAAAGAACAGCTCCCCTGTTTCTGGGTGGTTATAAGTAAAAAATTCTGTGTAAACCGAAAAATGTAAATGTGAGCCAGTAACATAACCAGTAGCACCTTCATAACCTAAAATCTCTCCGGTGCTGATTTCACTGCCAACACTTAGAGTAGATAGGTTTGAGAGGTGGGCGTATAAGGTTACCAATCCTCCGGGATGTTGGATGGCCACCCAGTTGCCCCAAGTTCGGCAGGTAACGGATGTTTTTGGTCTAACACGATTTTGGCAGGCGATAGAATTTTTGGCGATAATCTTTCCCCCAGCCGCTGCTTTCACAGGAGCGGCGAGTCCAGATTTTATATCTATGCCATTGTGCCCTTTACCGCCATAAATACCACGTTTAGCTAAAGCAGTTACTCCATAGTTATGGGTCACATCGGCTCCATCTTCTGGCCAGGCAAAAATTTTGGTACCTTTCTTGGGTATAGTACCCGCTTTAAAATAGTTGGCAAAGTTTTTTTCTATGGAGATTTGCTCTTCAATCCGAGCCAGATTTTTTAGTAGCTCCGTGTGATCCCGTTCGGTTTGGGTCAGTAATTGTTGGTATTTTTGTTCCTCGCCCTTGGTTGTTTTTAAAACCGTGTCTTTGCGGGTTTTTTCGGATTGCTGGGCCGATTTTTGCACAGTCAATTGAGAATTCTTGTTTTCTAATTCTTTTTTGTTTTCCTTAAGATCTTCCTCTTTATTTTCCAACCTGTTTTTAAGAATTTTAGTGTCGTCCAAAGTATCATTCATTTTATTTTGCACAGAACCTAATCTTTCGGTTTCTTTAACTACTTCGGTCAGGGTATTGTATTTTAAAGCTCTTTCCAAAATACTTTCCTCATCAAATCTATAAAGTTCTCTTAATAATGAGGCCAGAATCTCCTTTTTTTCGACAATACTTAATTCGGTTTTTTCTATATCGGTTTGGGTTTCTTTAATATTAAGACGAGTTACATAAATTTGGTTTTCTGTTCTTTTAATTTCCAGATTCAATTTGCCAACTTGAGCGTTAATGCGGTCAATCTCACCTTTAAGGCTGGCCACCTCTCCCCTTTTATAATTTAAATTTTTCTGGTATTCAGTTATTTTGGCTTCCAGCTCTGCAATATTGTTTTGAAGCCCTTCTCTTTCGCGCCTTAAATCATCCAGCTCATCAGCCCAAACAAAATTTGGTGCCATAAGCAACGCCAAAAACATTGTAGCGAGTTGTAGCCGGTACTTCATGTTATTTTTGCCAGAGCTTGTTTGATTCGTTTAATAGATTCTTCTTTACCCAACACCTCCATAATTTCAAAAGGGCTCGGTGATTTGTCTAGGCCGGAAAGAGCCACCCGCAAAGGCCACAAGACCTCGCCCCGCCCGATTTTATTGGCAAGTGGCATAATTTCGGTGGTGGTGCTGTCTATGTCAAATGAATCCGCGGACATTTTTTCTAATACTATAAGGACGGTATCTAAGTTACTTTTAGTTTTTTCGGGTGTGCTGTCTTTCCAGATTAACAGTTTTGGATCGTAAGCCGGCAAGCTGAAGATGAAGGCGGACAGTTCTTTGATATCAGCCAGTTTTTTAAGCCGGTCTTTAAAGAGATGCGCTATTTTTATCTGTTGCCCTTCGTTGGGGTTGTACTCCCCTAGATATGGTTTTAATAATCGGCCCAGCTCGGCCGGTACTAACTGTTTAATATAGTGGTTATTGAGAGAATTCAATTTTTCGGCGTCAAAAACAGCACCGGCTTTTTGAACTCGGCCAATGTCAAATTCTTTAATTAATTCTTCCAAACTAAAAATTTCACGCTCATCTTGCGGATGCCAACCCAAAAGAGCCATAAAGTTTATTATGCTTTGAGGTAAATAACCCATGTCTTTGTATTCCGTTACTGAAACTGCGCCATGGCGTTTGGAGAGCTTAGACCTGTCTTTGGCCAGTATCAAGGGTAGATGAGCGTATTCCGGTTGTTTAAAATCTAAGGCTTCTTGGATTAAAATTTGCTTGGGGGTGTTAGGTAAGTGATCCTCACCTCTTATTACATGGCTGATTTCCATTTCGGAGTCATCCACCACCACGGCGAAGTTATAAAGCGGAGTATCTAAATTTTTAGCAAGAGAGATGTCGCCCAACAAACTAGTATCAAATTCCACTTCCCCACGGATCAAATCTTTAAAAGTTATTTTTTTGTAGGGTGTTTTCAGGCGGATAAGACCGCTGGCTGTGTCTTTAGATTCAATTTCTTTATCGTCAAAATGTTTATGTGCGCATTCGTGCTTAAATGATATCTTTTCTAGCTGTTGATTTTTTTGCTCCTCGTGGAGTTCGGCTTCAGTGTGGAAGCAATAGAAGACCTTTTTTTCGGCAAGTAGTTTTTCCAAATATTGGCGGTAGAGTTGTGTTCGTTCGCTCTGGCGAATTATTTCTCCATCCCATTTTAAGTCTAACCAGCTGAGGCTATTTATAATATCCGTTTCGTATTCTTTTTCTGATCTTTCTGTATCGGTGTCTTCCACGCGCAGTAGAAATTCACCATGATGCTTTTTGGCAAAAAGATAATTAAACAAGGCCGTACGGGCCGTGCCAATATGCATATAACCAGTGGGGCTGGGGGCAATTCTGGTGCGAATCTTCATTTATTTTTGTAGGTTCTATTGGTCTTATAGGTCCAACAGGAGTCTAGCCAACTTCTCTCCCGCATCTAT
>CAYHXG010000049.1:0-4777 GCA_964360575.1 uncultured Candidatus Saccharibacteria bacterium
GTCATTAGACATTGGCCGTTCGAGGCTCTGAGGAGCCCTCAGGCTCTCGAAGAGGATTTGATTAGAAATTAGAAATTGGTCATTAGAAATTCTTATGAAAATAGGTATAGTTGGTTTGCCCAATGTTGGTAAATCCACTTTATTTAAAACTTTAACCCAAAAAGAGGTGGTTATAGCCAACTACCCCTTTGCCACTATAGACCCCAACATTGGTGTAGTGGCTGTACCCGATGAACGCTTACAAAAATTAAGCGAGTTTTCTAAATCCAGAAAAACAATTCCGGCCATAATAGAATTCGCCGACATCGCCGGTTTGGTTAAGGGTGCCTCGCAAGGTTTGGGCCTAGGCAATGAGTTTTTAAATAATATTCGCGATGTCGACGCTATTTTGCATTTGGTTAGGGTGTTTAAAGATAGCAACATAATCCACGTAGAAAACGAACCCGATCCGGCGCGGGATTTTGAAATAATAAATTTAGAGCTTATCCTAAAAGATCTGGATATTATTTCTAAAGCATTGGCTAAAGCCGAATCTGAAGCCAAGACCGGTGATAAAACAAAAGTTAAACGCCGTGATGTTTTTAGCAAAATTAAAACTATACTGGAAGAAAACAAATTGCTGTACGACCAGCTTGATCCAGAAGAAAATAAACTAGCCTATGAAATCGGCCTTCTAACATACAAACCCATGCTTGCAGTTTTTAATATATCCGAAGAAGAACTTACGCAAAATTGGCGGCCCGATGAAAACCTAAAAAAACTCCTCGGCGGAATCCCCTATCTAGCTATCCCGATTGGACTAGAAGCCATCGCCTTCGACGCGGCGCCTGATGAGAAAAAAGAACTGCTGGAATTGGCCGGGGTCAAAGAAACTGGCTTAGACCAGCTCATAAAAAAAGGCTACGAAACTTTAGGGCTAATAACTTTTTTTACCACCGGCGAAGATGAATCGCGGGCTTGGACCATTCCGGCCGGCTCCAAAGCCCCTCGCGCTGGCAGAGCCATACACTCCGATTTTGAAGAAAAGTTCATACGGGCCGAGGTAATACATTGGGATAAACTTTTAGAAGCCGGCTCCTACGCCCGCGCCCGCGACCTCGGCCTTCTCCGCACCGAGGGCAAAGAATATGAGGTTAAAGACGGGGATGTAATAGAGTTTAGGGTTTGATTTGACCTTACTCTCCAGATTTGTTAGGATATTGGAACGATTTTACTGAAAACATGTCGCTCCGACATAGGTCGGAGTGCTCATGTTTTTAGCTAAATTTATTCTAAATTTAGGAAAACATGGCACATACAAAGGCAACTGGATCTACCGCGTTAGGACGAGATTCAGTATCAAAAAGGTTAGGTTTAAAATTGCACGACGGCGAAATTGCCAAAGCCGGCAATATTTTAGTTAAACAAAGAGGCAGCAAAGTATGGGCTGGCGAGAATGTAAAAAAAGGCGGAGACGATACTCTCTACGCTCTAAAAGACGGTGTGGTTAAATTCAACACCAAAGTAAAAATAGACTTCACCGGCCATAAAAAACTAGTAAAAACAGTGAGCGTTATATAAAATCAAGATACAGTAAACGCTAAGGTCCGACCTTCTTGGAAGGTCGGACCTTTTAAATCTTCTTAATTCCTAATTCCTTATTCTGCCTCCTCCGCCACCACTACTATTTTAACTTCAGCCTCTAGGCCGTGCGGTAGTGAAACTGTAACCATGTATTCCCCTATTTTTTTAATAGGGGCTTTTATTTTAATTTGATTCTTGCCGATTTTAAAACCAATACCACCTAGGGTTTCAGAAATTTTCTGCCCCGAAAGACCAGCATAGCCCACTCCGTCTTTAGAAACTTTAAGAGGCACTTCCACTTCTAAACCATCCAATTTTTTAGCCATAGCCTCGGCTTCCAAAAGTTCTTCCTCGGCTTGCTTTTTTTTGGCTTCACTTTGAATTTCTAAATCCACAGCCACAGCCGAAGTTAAAACCATAGCGAGGCCCCGCGGAAAAAGAAAATTCCTAGCGTAACCCGGCGAGACGGTTTTGACCTCGGATTTGCGCCCAAGTTTTGGAACATCGGATAGTAATACTACTTTCATAAAATTTCTAATGACAAATTTCTAATTTCTAATCAAACCCTCTTCGAGAGCCTGAGGGCTCCTCAGAGCCTCGAACGGCCAATGTCTAATGACTAGGGTTTAGATTCTGACATTAGGCCTTGGATAATTAGTCATTGATTAGGTATTGGTAATTAGATATTAGTCATTTCTGCAAGACAATTTCCATCGCTTTTTCTAGCTGTGGATCTTTAAGATTCTCAACATCTTCTTTGCTAATCTCCACTTTAACATCTGGTTCTAAACCTTCATTGCTTATAGATTTACCCGAGGGCGTTAGCCATTTAGCGATAGTAACCTTTAAACTAGTGCCCCAACGCATATTTTCCAGTTGTTGAACCGAACCCTTGCCAAAGCTTTTTGCGCCCACCAATTTTACTTTTCTGTTGTCGCGCAAAGCTCCTGCCAGAATTTCCGAGGCCGAAGCCGAGCCTTCGTTTATTATCACCACCAAAGGCATATTTTTAAGCACGCCATTACCCGAAGCCCGGTATTCTTTAGTGCCAGCCCCATTGCCGAAGTCTTCAATAGCTACAATAGCATTGGGCTCTACAAACCAACCGGCGATATCCTGCGAAACTTCCAAAAAGCCGCCGGGATTGTTTCTTAAGTCTAGAATAATCCGATCGGCCGGGCCGCGCAAGACTTCCAAAACTTTGGTTCTAAATTCCGAAGGCGCCGTCTGACCAAAATTAAAAAGTTGAATGTAAGCCACCTTACCCTCTTTTAGTTCCCATTTAATGGTAGGAATTTTAATATCATCGCGCACAATACTTAGTTCTTTAATTTCATCTTCACCCGACCGACTAACCGTGAGCTTAACCGCAGTACCCTTGGGACCGCGAATCAGGCTAACGGCTTCGTTGATTTTAAGATCGGCCGTAACTGTATCGCCTATTTTTAAAATCCTGTCACCGGCCCGCAAACCAGCTTTTTGGGCGGGCGAATCTTCCAAGGGCGAAATAACTGTGAGTACATCTTTGCGAATGCCAATCTCGGCACCAATACCGCTAAAGGAACCCGAAACATCATCCTGAAACTGTTTAGACTCCACCGGCTTAAAGAAAACCGTGTAGGGGTCTTTTAAAGATTTCACCATACCATCTATAGCGCCAAAAACCATTTCTTTTTTGTCTAAATTAGCCCGGTCGGCGTATTTATCTTGTATGATTTTCCAGGCATCCCAGAACAAACTAAAATCCAGATTATCGGGCTCGCCTAGAGTTTTATTGCCCACACCTTCTATGGCATAGATGGAAGGCACTTGGCTTTGGCCATAATAAAACCCACCGTAAAAAGCCGCTACGGCAATAAGTAAAGCAAAAACAAACAAGCCCACCGATTTTTTATTCATTTATTCTTAATTCGCTTCTTTAAATTAAAAAAATAGGCCCAAACCAGACCAAGTATCACTGCCAAGAAAAAGTAGAAAAGATACATGCTAATTTAATTTCTAACTACTAAGCACCCGAACCTGTCCGCCCGGTAGGAATCGAACCTACGACCATCTCCTTAAAAGGGAGCTGCTCTACCAACTGAGCTACGGGCGGTCCTACTACGCTCCGATAAGAATAACAAAAAACATCAGGAAATCAACTCAAAGGTCTGACCTTACTAGCAAGGTCAGACCTTGCTTAGAAAAATTATTTTCTCAAAAATAGAAAACCGGCTAAAGGCAGAGCGGCCCAAATACCTCGGCTTAGTTCACCCGAGAACAAGCGGTTAACCAAGTCTATCCGGCTTAAAATATCTATATCGGTTACAAAGTTAAGCGCGCTGGAAACCAAAAAACCTAAGGTTATAACCGAGAGCAAAATCATTTTTATTCTTCCGGCGTGGTCCCCGCTTGCGCCGCCGTAAATGCCTTTGGCTATGGTTGAATGAAGTAAAAAGAAAATAGCCGCCACCGCGCCCAAAAAAATATAAACGTTATTGCCAAACTTTAGAGCCCAATCAAAAGGTAAAGCTTGGTATAAAGCCGTAACCACATAAGTGGCTACCGACACTAAAATAACCTTACGCCGTTTTAACATAACCGACATTAAAACCGCCGCACCAATAAAAACGGCTATAAACAATGTATCCGTTTTCTGCGCCCCAGCCAAAAGAACATCAATTTTAGCATTTACCAACCGAGCCCAATCTATAAGTTTATTCAAAACCGTAGCCATGTATATATTATACAGCATACAACAAAAAAGCCGAGAAAATTATCTCGGCTTTAGCGATTACGCTAACTCATGTATCGCCTCCTCTCTAAAGTGCCCCGGGAAATGACCCGCCCTCACGACCGCCGGGTATGCCGGCCGTGTCGCCTGTTTGAGCCATTTTTATAGTCTTTCGTCTAGTCCTATTGCTTATTTTAAGGTAAATGATATAATGAAACTACCATCGTCGCAAGGCGCCAACGGCTCCCTCGCGGGAGCCGTAAATGCTATAAACTAATGTACTTTAAAGATTTTGATATTTAATTTGACAAGCCAAATGGTATTTGCTAAACTGGAGGTTCAACAATGGCTTCGGCCCGACTCTGCTGAAAAGCAGAGGTAACAAAGAAAAACTCAAGGTAGCAGTGCCTTGAGTTTTTTGATTGTTTCTAAAAAATCTTCTCCTGTACCATCTTGTTCAAAACCAACGTTCGCACCTAAATAACAAAACCAAATTTCCCG
>CAYHXG010000050.1:0-4657 GCA_964360575.1 uncultured Candidatus Saccharibacteria bacterium
GAGTCCTGTTCTGTCCATTGAACTACTGGGGCCAATAACTGGGTTTGACTAACTATTTTTGGCTTGTTATGCTTTTATCACTTAGGTAGTTAGAGTGATAATGATAAAAATAGGACCAGTAAGTCCTATGGGACTTATAGATAGTTTATAACATAATTAACCCCAGCATCAAAATATTATGCCCCGTAGTAGAATTTCCGAAAAGCTTTCCTAGTCGGAAAGCTAGGCAGTCAAATCGGAAATTCACTAGCAGGGCTATGTTTTATGGTTGCTCGTTATCACTCGCAAATAAAACATGAACTTCGGTAATTTTACCACTAAGGCCCAAGAGGCCTTTCAAAAAGCTCACTTTTTAGCCCAAGAGAAAGGTGGCGAACAAATTAGTTCGCTTCACTTGCTTTTAGCGTTGTTGCATCAGGAGGCCGGTTTGGTTTCTACCATTTTAAGGAAAATAGAAATAGACATGACGGGCGTGGAGCGGGCTTTGGAGCAGGAATTAAATAAACTACCCAAAATAATTGGCGGTGGGGTGGCCCAGCTTTTTTTGAGTCAGGACCTCGCTTTAATAATTGAACAGGCCCAGAAAGAGGCTGCTAAGTTTAAAGATGAATATATTTCCACCGAGCATTTGCTTTTGGCTCTGGTCGTGGTGCCTTCCAAGGCTAAACAGGTTTTGGAGGATCATAGTGTAAAGAGCGAAAACATATTGCGGGCTTTAAAAGAGATAAGGGGCGAAGAAAAAGTAACCTCGCCCGAACCAGAACAAACCTATCAAGCTTTAGAAAAATATACTCGCAATTTAACTGAACTCGCTCGGCGAGAAAAATTGGATCCTGTAATTGGCCGAGACGCCGAAATCAGGCGAGTGATGCAGGTGTTAAGCCGTCGCACTAAAAATAATCCAGTATTGATTGGGGAGGCCGGTGTGGGTAAAACAGCCATTGTAGAAGGTTTAGCCCAAAGAGTAGTTTCGGGTGATGTGCCCGAGAGTTTGCGTGATCGTGAAGTGGTGGCGCTGGATATTGGCGCTTTGGTGGCCGGCACTAAATTTAGAGGCGAATTTGAAGAAAGGTTAAAGGCCATTTTAAAAGAGGTTAACCGAGCCGAAGGCCGTATAATTTTGTTTATAGATGAATTGCATACTTTGGTGGGCGCGGGTGGAGCCGAGGGTGCTGTCGATGCTTCTAATTTGTTAAAACCGCCTTTAGCCCGTGGAGAACTTCACGCCATTGGTGCCACCACTCTAAAAGAATATCAAAAATATATAGAAAAGGACCCAGCTTTTGAGCGCAGGTTTCAGCCCATATTGGTGTTGGAGCCATCCGAAGAAGATGCGGTTGCTATATTGCGGGGTATTAAAGAAAAATATGAGGTTCACCATGGTGTGCGCATAACCGATGCTGCCCTAGTGGCCGCAGTGGAGTTTTCCCAACGCTATATTTCGGATCGTTTTTTGCCCGATAAAGCTGTGGATTTGATTGATGAAGCTACTTCGGCTTTGCGTATGGAGATAGACTCCATGCCCGACGAATTAGATATGCTGACGCGTGAGATTAGGCGTTTGGAAATAGAGAAGGAAGCGCTTAAAAAAGAAAAAGGTACAGCCGATAAGCAAAAGAAAATAAAACAGGACCTCGCCGATCTTAAAGAAAAAAATAAAACGCTGGAAGCGCAGTGGTTAAGCGAAAAAGAGCTTATAACCAAGATGCGTCAGTCGCAAAAGGAAATTGAACGCTTAAAAGGGGAGGCTGAAATTGCTGAGCGGGAGGGGCAACTAGAGCGGGTGGCCGAAATAAGATACGCCCAGATTCCGGAACTGGAAAAAATTATAAAAGATTCATCCAAAAAATTTGGCCAACTGGAGAATGCAACTCGCCTACTTAAGGAAGAAGTAGACGAGGACGATATTGCCGAAGTGGTTAGCCGGTGGACAGGCATACCCGTAAAACGATTACTGGAGGAAGAAGCCAATAAACTCACGCGCATGGAAGAGGAGTTAACCAAAAGGGTTATTGGCCAATCTAAAGCCGTGGAATCTATAGCCAATGCTATTAGACGGGCACGGACTGGTCTTAACGAAAGCTCAAGGCCAATCGGTTCGTTTGTTTTTTTGGGTCCAACCGGTGTGGGTAAAACAGAATTAGCCCGAGCTCTGGCTGAATTTATGTTTAACGACGAAAACTCTCTTATTAGGGTAGACATGTCGGAATATATGGAACGCCACGCCGTGAGCCGCTTGATAGGTTCCCCGCCTGGTTATGTGGGTTACGAAGAGGGTGGCCAACTAACGGAAAGAGTCCGCCGCAAACCTTACAGTGTAGTGCTTTTTGATGAAATGGAAAAAGCGCATCCCGAGGCGTTTAATTTACTGTTGCAAGTATTGGATGATGGCCAACTGACCGATGCCAAAGGCCGCAAGGTTAATTTTAAAAACACCATTATTATAATGACATCAAATTTGGGCACGGAAATGGTAAATGAATATCACAGCCTAGGCTTTGCACAAGACGACGGTAAAGAAGAAAGACGGGTGAGTGAAGTGGAAGGTAAGATTATGGAGACGATAAAGCGTCATTTTAGACCCGAATTTCTTAATCGTCTGGACGAAATCATTATATTCAATTCCTTGAGCAGAAAGGACATAGAAAAAATTGTTGATTTGCAGTTGGAGGAGGTAAAAAGTCGTTTGGCCGCTAAAGGCATTAAATTAAAAATTTCGGCTGAACTGAGGGGATATATAGTTAAAAAAGGTTTTGATCCTGTCTATGGAGCTCGGCCACTTAAGCGGGTGATTCAGAATTTGGTTTTGAATCCCCTAGCGCAAAGACTATTGGAATCTAAGAATAGTACTGCGAGCGATATGATGTTTAGAGCCGAGATGGGCGCCCAAGAGAAAGTCCTCATCAAGTAAAACAGGTGACTAGTATGAAGCTCCCCCGACGTTACGTCGGGGGAGCTTTTATGATTGATACAGAGTTTTTCCACAACTGAATCCTTCTTAGGCCGCTGTTTTTGTGGTAGTATCCACTGAACATAGAGTCTTGGACTTATGTAGCTTGTAAGCCATTATTTCGGATATACTTTTTCCACAATTGCTACTGGACTAGGCGAGACCATGGTTATGGTATAATGGCTTTAGGTACAAGTTTAGGTGTTCCCTGTTTGAAAAAGCGGTTCGGGACTTTTCTTTTTGTTACCTGATTTGTTTGAGTAGATAGTGTTTTGACCAAGCTGATCTTGGTTGACAGTTTATGCTCGTTGTTAGTTTGTTTAAAAAATATTGACAGTGAAGGTCGTGAGAGCATAAACTAGTATCAGGTACGTTAGAAGCGGAACTTATGAATTTATCAAGATAAACATCAAGAGGCCATTAAAAGGCTGGTTTGTTGTTTCTTGGCATCGTGATTCCTACTTTTCCACCCGGCAAGAGAAAAGGGTAGCGAACTAGGGATTGTGATGAATAGGCACTTTGACAACTGAATACAAGATTGGAAACAGTTTTTGGTTGTAAAGCCCTCGTTTTTATTTAGTTAAAAAAATTGACAAATGGAGTTTAAAAGTCCGGTCGATCCCCTAGCGTTTAGACGCGAAGGGACAGGCTTGACTCCGAGTTTTACTTTATTAGTTAGACTTAGAAATTATTACTGGTTGTGAATCGGCTGGAGGTTATCTAGTTTTAGAAAACCTCGAGCGGGTCACAATCGAAAAAGAGAAAAACAAATGAGTTATTTTACTAGCAAGCGTCGGGAGCTCGCTGGCAAAGTTGTTTCTGTTGGTTTGATGGTAACAACTTTTGCTTGGCTTGTTGTGCCCAGCGCTCAAGCGCAAACAAGTGCAAGTCAGATTGCCACTTTGTTAGCGCAGATTCAGCTTTTGCAAGCACAGTTGCTAGCCCTGCAGGGTGGTTCTAGCGTGGGTGCGACTGCTTGCAGCTTCACGCGAGCACTCACAGTGGGTGCGCGAGGCGATGATGTTACTTGTTTGCAAGATTACCTTGCTTCGACTGGCCATTTTTCGGTCACGGCTACTGGCTATTTTGGTAATGTGACCAAAGCGGCGGTGGCGGCTTGGCAGAGAGATAATGGTGTTAGCCCAGCGGTGGGTTATTTCGGCTCTATTTCCAGAGCCAAATATACGGCTGTTGCGGGTTCTGTGGCCACGCCAACTACACCAACCACACCTGCTACTACCCCAACTACACCAGTCGCGGCAGGTAGCGGTTTAACAGTGGCTTTAGCGGGTGACACGGCGGCGGCGGGTCTTTTCGGTGAAAGCTTTGCTTCTAGACCCTTCACTAAAGTTAACTTTACGGCTTCGTCCGATGGTGATGTTACAGTAAAATCGGTTACAGTTGAAAGAACTGGTCAAGCCCAGGATGCAGTCTTTAGTGGTCTTATAGTTTTGGATGAAACTGGTACCAGAATTGGTACTTCTAAAACACTCAATTCCAACCACCAAGCTGTTTTGAATGAACCGTTTACGGTTAAAGCTGGTACCACGCGAGGTATGGTTTTGGCTGGTGATTCCGATAACAACCAGGATGCCTATGCTGGCCAGATTGCCACCTTAAGCTTAATCGCAGTGGATGCCGGTTCGGCCACGGTTAACGGCACCTTGCCGATTGTGGGTAATGGTATGACGGT
This sequence comes from uncultured Candidatus Saccharibacteria bacterium, assembly GCA_964360575.1. GTDB lineage: Bacteria > Patescibacteriota > Minisyncoccia > JACQLN01 > JACQLN01 > JACQLN01. The sequence continues at coordinate 4,644 of CAYHXG010000050.1, forward strand.
TAACTCTACCCTAG
>CAYHXG010000051.1:0-4652 GCA_964360575.1 uncultured Candidatus Saccharibacteria bacterium
TCGCGGTTGCGCGGCGCGGTTTCCTTCGCCCTTTGCTTGCGTGGTTTCTTCGCCGATATCAGCCCTGCCATAGCCATAACTCCTTGAGCGCAGGTTTTGGGTGTCGATTTGGATAGTCCGGGGAAGCTCATTTAATATGTTTCCAGTTTTTTCTTTTTAAAATAGCAACTATACAAGTTGGGGAAACACCAAATTTTTTTGCTAGTTTTTTAAAACCAAAAATATATGGAATATAATATTTTCTGATTTTTAAAATATCTTTTTTGGTAAGCTTAGACCAATGATGTTTTTCTCCTTTAGGACTGGTATCATCAAATTTTCTATGACATTTTGTACAAAGTCTTTTAAAATCTTTTATATTTTTTTTATATTTACCTGAAATATTAGCCCATTCAAATTTTTTAGCTTTTGTTGTTCTACAATTACTACATTTTCTAGGATTGCCCAATCTTGTTTCTATCCAAATATGAAGTGTTCTATATCTAGAATTGTTCCCATATTTTTTTTCTTGGTCTACCACCTTTCTTACCATTGACTTTTGAGGCATGAGCTTTCCTTTCTGTCTTTATACTTCCTATTAAAGACATGGCTTTTTTAATTATTTGTTTATTACTCATGCTCATATTATAAGCCAACAGATAGGTTATGTAAATAAATTATTTTAATAAAACTCCCAACTGACATAATGTTAAACCTCCGAAGTACAGCACCATCGGCCAGTCCCGCTTACACAAAGAAACTAAAACCCCGATGGTGAAAAAAGCGATAAGAAATTTTAGAAGCATGGGACGACTCCCTTCGTGGTCGGCTCAATTTGGGTTCCTGTCACTTAGGGATTTCAGTCGTCCCAAATTATATGAGGTTGGCTTCCTTCTCATTTTTTGGAATAAAACACATAGTCAAAGTTTTTGATTTGATAAAAGAATAATTCTTTACCAGCCATCCACCGCTTACCCTTAACCGCCACAATTCATCTCCGTAAGGGCCATTCGTTATAAGTTCCCAACCTTCCTTATTTTCAGTCATCCCAAACCCCCTGTAATTGTCGTTCTGGTTCCATATCTGCTGTTGTATTTCGATCTTTTAGTCGGATGCCGACATAGACGCGTACCTGGGAACCGTTGGCCATAGTCCTGCGGTTATCAGTTGGTTTATAGCCTTTCCGGTGCATGTAATCAGAGACAGTTTTCCAGCCCCTCCAGTAAGAGTTCACAGCCTTAAATTTATCTTTGAAATGGTCTACGGGAATAAATCCATTTTTATCTATCACGCAATGGTCTTCGATGAATTGCCCTATATCATCTTCCTCTAATTGATATGTATTCGTGGCGTCCAAAACCTTCTGCGGTGTATTCAATCCGGCTTCCTGCCATTTCCGGCATCCCTCAAGCGCCCAGTTCAATATCCCCGGCAATTCCCCTTCCAATTTCTTCGGCAAATCTTTGTCTTTATTCTCTTCCGTTATTTTCAGATCAAACGGTATCATCCGTATCCGCCGCCATATTCCTATATCCGTGCCGTGGATATTCGGCTTTTTGTTGGTGTATAAAAACATTTTGAATATTGGATAGAAGTCAAAAAATTCTTTGTTGAGAAACCGTGCTGTTATCAAGTCCCCGCCGGTCAACCGTTTTATGAGCGCCTCATCAAGCGTGACGTTCTCTTTGCTTTCCGATACCGTCACCCGGCGCGCGCCTTTGAGCCGGGCGATATCATTTGGGATATTATTCCCTGGCTTTTTATTCATGATACTTTCCGGCGGGAGTCCGATGGAGTACATACCGAAGATTTTCGACAAGGTCTCGACGAAGGTCGTTTTGCCGTTTAATCCCTGCCCGTAGAGAATAAACATACAATGCTCATCAATGGAGGCCGTCATCGAATACCCCACCGCCCGCTGAATGAAATCAATAACGTCTTTGTTACCTAAAAAAACTTCATCCAGGAACTTGTACCATAATGGAAACTCTGCGCCAGATATATAATCCACCAATGACATTTTAGTCAGCATATCAGACGAATTGAATTTTCGAAATTCCATCGTCTTTAAATCCATCGTGCCGTTGTTGCAGTTAAAAAGGTTCTGGTTTTTGTCGAAGTCCTCTGGAGGAACGCCCAAGAACGCCTCCGCGCGGTTGACCATAGAAGTCAACTTGCCATCAGACCCGGAGGCTTTGACATGCTTGGCGTACGCTTCCAATCCGAACCTGTTGTTAATATCATATTCTTTCAAATGTTTACGCAAACGTTCATAAACTTCAATCGCGTAATTCTTAATCTGGTTATTTTTTTCTTTTTGCCATATTTTGCCGTTATAAACATACCAGCCGCCGTATTCTTTTGAAAAACATACCTGATCCCGAAACATCTCCGTGAATAATTTGGAGTTTGATACATCTGTAAATTGTGTTTCAGCGGCTAGGGTTTCCGGATTTTTTGGAACGGGTAAAGCTCGTTTAGATTCGAATGTGACCATTATAAGAGAAGGTTAAATAAAAGTGGGGGCCGGTGGCTGGAGAGAAACAGCCTGAACCTGCGAGGACACGGCCCCCGAAAAAAGAAATCCCGCCTTTGGTTTAACAAAAGCGGGATTGATGGATTTTTTGGAATCTCTCATCTCTAAAGCTCGCAGGTTAAGTTAGAATAAAATTCTAATCCTGCGGACAAACAATGTCAACTCTTTTCTTTTTTTCCTTTCGCCTCCGCCTCATCCAGCCCAAGCCGGTAGATCTCAATTATCTTGACGTCGCGCGCCCTTAGCTCTTGCGTCCTTTTGTAATCCTCAATCGTCAATCCGATTGTCATATTGATGCGTGGTTGTGTGGTCATGTTGTGATACCTCCTTTATTCTCTGTTTATAAATTGGATACAGTTGTTTATACGTCTTACCCGTGAACACCCCGCACGGATACTGCCGCTTGAGCCAGGAGCGCATGGTGGCGAGCGTAGGGGGAGTCCAGTAAATCATCGCACTTCGCCTCTCATCGGTTTTCCCAGTTTATGGTTTATTCTTTTTGATATTCGCAGTATCTTCCCCGTTGATCCTGTTATGTTCGGCAACGCCTTGCCCATGTTCCTTTGATAATGTTTGCCGATAGCGTTGGCGGTTGCGAGGAGGGAGGGCATTAGGAAGCCCCCTTATAGAACGTATGTCGTCCCCAGGTTATCGTCTTTTGTCCATGCCACGCCCGCAAACGCTCCCCTGGACGCAGGAAGTACATAGCGCCACCTGTTTTATCAGGTAGAGCGTTAGCCAGGATGCCTGTAGCGAGGCGATCGGCGGTTGAGGCACATGATAGGTATAGCCGTTCCCTGTTGGAAGCCGTATAGCCGTAATACTGGTTTTTGGCGGTCACGATTTCATAAGGCGTCTTATGCCATGCCTTTGACCTGTTGAGGATGGTTGAGGCGACTAACTCCATGCCTTGCGCCCCTTCTCCGCAAGCTTCGGCGGCGATCACGGAGGCAACGACCTGCCGCTCATCCGCATGCGCGCACGAAGGCAAACTGACAGCCAGCAACACCATGGCCATGAGCAGAGCCGCCACCCACTTGATAACGTGGAACGCTTCATGTTCTTGCCTCAAGGTATGCCGGTCAACGGCTAAGCCGGTGCGGTAGGCTTGACGGCGGTCGTGGAGATATTCTTTAGATGCTATGGTTAGGCGCATTTATCCCTTCCCTTCAGCTTTGGCCAGGACTTGCTTGGCTTTTAGGATTGCCTTGTTAGCTGAGTGGTGGATTACATCTTCATAGGACAGCAATTCTTTCAACGCCTCCAGCAATTCCGGCGCGGCGGCGATAAGGCGGGCGTTGGCTCTATTCTCAACGGCCGTTGAGCGATTTAATATACCGATAACAACGCCGTCCCTTTTACCTGTTTCCAGTATGTTAACATTACAGGTAGACATACATTCTGATGCTCTCCACGGCCCTGGCGTGTGCCCTTGCGTTTGGTTGGTCATTGGATTGCCCTCCTTAATAAAGCTGGATTCCAAGGTTAAAAATAACTAACGTGTAAATATGCCGTTTAAAATCCATGGTCGCATGGTGCTTATACCAGTACGGTTGAAAATGCCCTGTTACAAGATAGGTTCTAATTTTCATTTTACTCCCTCTGCCGCTCCCGCGGCGGTTGTGCTAATGGTTAGCAGGCATTTACATATTGCACCGCTTCGGCAACATGGCACGATTCAGCAATGGTTTTATTGTCTACCTTCATAATGGCCTGGATAATCCGCTCTAGGCGTTCTAACTGAGCGTCTACCAACTGGAGCTCTTTAACGGCCATATTTAACAATTTCCTAGCTTCAACATCCATGCCAAAATCAAAAGTGTAGTTTTCGATCCGTGTCTTGTGTTCCGGCCTAAAATCAAAGGTATTGCATAGGCCGGTTGCTAAAAGTTCCTTTTGCCGCTCTTCGATGTAGTTATTTTTTTTCATTGCTTCAGCTCCTTTTTATGCCTCGCGGCGGTTGTGGTTATGGCCGTCAGGCCGGTTTAATTTTATCAAATATCTCCGGCATACACTTTTTACCCAGGCACTTGACATAAGCGCCATGAGATCCCGCCGCGGCTAGGCCGTACACAATTTCACCGGCCGGATAAAAGATAGAGGACAAACAAGTCATCAGCCTTTCCCCTATAATAAT
>CAYHXG010000052.1:0-4640 GCA_964360575.1 uncultured Candidatus Saccharibacteria bacterium
GAATCTTTTAATTGGCATGTTTTAGAAATTAATGGTCACAATATTCGCGAATTTGTGGAGGCTTGCGCCGCCGCCGAAACCATACACGAAAAACCAACCGTGATTATTGCCCGCACCATTCCCGGCAAAGGTGTGGATTTTATGGAAAATAAATTTGAATGGCATGGCAAGCCTCCCAACAAAGAAGAAGCCGAGGTGGCTTTACGGGAGTTAAGAACCTTACAGGGGCAGATAGAAGCGAGTCATATGGATTAGGAATTAGCTTCTTAGCTTGCTAGCTTTCTAGAAAATTTCTAAGAAGCTAAAAGCTAAAAGCTAAAAGCTAGATCGTGAATCCCAACGCCTATTTGGTTAAAGACATTTTAAAACCAGAATTAAAACCAACTCGCGATGGTTATGGTGAAGGTTTAGTTTTGGCCGGTGAAAAAAATAAAAATGTGGTGGTACTCTGCGCCGATTTAACCGAGTCCACCCGTTCTTTAGCCTTTCAAAAAAAGTTTCCCGAAAGATTTGTAGAGGTTGGTGTAGCCGAACAAAATTTAGCTTCGGTGGCGGCAGGTATGTCGCTGGCCGGAAAAATTCCGTTTATATCTTCTTATGCCACGTTTAGCCCTGGGCGAAATAACGAACAAATTAGAACCACCATTGCCTACAATGAAGTCAATGTGAAAATCGCGGGTGCTCACGCCGGTATATCTGTTGGGCCCGATGGCGCCACGCACCAGGCTTTGGAAGACATTGGTTTGATGCGAATGCTGCCGGGTATGACTGTGGTGGTGCCGTGCGATTATGAAGAAGCTAAAAAGGCTACTCTCGCCGCAGTTGAAATTAGTGGACCAGTTTATTTGCGTTTTGGCCGCGAGAAATCGCCCATGATAACAACAAATCACACACCTTTTAAAATCGGCCGGGCTGAAGTTTTTAAAGATGGCAAAGATGTAACTATTTTTGCTTGTGGATCGTTAATTTATAACGCGATCAAGGCGGCTCTCGATTTGGAGCGCGAAAGGATAGCGGTAGCTGTTATAAATATCCACACTGTAAAACCCCTAGATAAAGATACAATATTAAAATACGCTCGCAATACTCGAGCCGCGGTAACGGTAGAAGAACATCAAATCCACGGTGGTTTAGGCGGCGCCCTGGCTGAGTTTTTAGCCAAAGAATCGCCCGTGCCCATGGAATTTATTGGTGTTCAAGATAAATTTGGCGAATCGGGCAAGCCCGAGGAACTCATAGAAAAATATGGACTCGGTGCGGAGGCTATTAAGAAGTCTGTGAAAAAGGTCTTGGCTAGAAAGTAAAGTAAACGAAACTATATATGTACGATGTCATTACCATTGGCACAGCGACGAGAGACGCTTTTGTAAGGAGCAAAGATTTTAAAACCATCTCTTCACCGGAATTCATAACGGGCGAGGGTTTGTGTTTGCCGTTGGGTTCCAAGATGGATGTAGATGATATTGTTTTTGCCACAGGTGGTGGAGCCACTAATGCCGCTGTTACTTTTGCGCGTCAGGGGTTAAACACCGCATGTATTTGCAAAATCGGTAATGACATTTCCGGCCGAGAGGTTTTAGCCAACTTAAAACAAGAAAAGGTGGCCACTAATTTTGTTATAGAAGACAGCGCCAACAAAACCGCTTATTCTATTTTGCTCTTGTCGCCGAATGGCGAAAGAACCATTTTAGTTTACAGGGGTGCCTCTGAACATTTTAGAGAAGGTGATATTAATTTAAGAACACTAAAAGCTAAATGGCTTTACATTGCAGGTTCCATGCCAGTAGATGTTTTAAATTCAGTTTTAGATAAAGCTAAAGAGGTAAACACTAAAGTGGCGTATAATCCGTCGAGATCCGAGATCAAGGTGGGCTTAAACGGTTTAGGCGAAATTTTAAAAAAGATAGATGTTTTAATTTTAAATCGTGAGGAAGGGGCCTATCTAACCAAAATTGATTATAAAAAAGAGGAAGAAATATTTAAAACTCTCGATGGGTGTGTAGGTGGAATTGTGGTTTTGACTGACGGAGCTAGAGGTGCCTTGGTTTCCGATGGGCGGAGTATTTTTGAAGCCGGAATTTTTAAAGATCAAAAAGTGATAGATAGAACTGGCGCCGGCGATGCTTTTGGTTCCGGTTTTGTGGCTGGGCTCGCGGCCGAAAAAGATATTCAATATGCTGTTAGACTAGCTAGCGCTAACGCAGCGAGTGTAGTGGAAAGAGTTGGGGCCAAGGATGGTATACTCACGAAAGAAGAGTTTGAGGATGGTTCTAGGTGGCGGAGTCTCAAAATAGAAATCAGATAGTTTGTAAACCCCATTAGAACGGGTGTTTCGAGCTCGACCCTTAGGAATAAATTCTTATTGATTGGGTTTATAATCACTTCCGATAGGAATCGTAACGTTCTAACGGGGTAAACTGAAAAATGAATCCTAACCAAAAGTTGGCTAAAATATTGGGTGTTACCGAAAAGACTTTTAATGATTTTATTGAGATTATTTCTCAATCTACGGGCAAAACCGGCATTGTGGAAAAATTGTCGCAGGAAAACGATCGTATTGCCGCAGAGACTTTGCTTAAGGTTAATACCGATGGCAGCGGCCCAGCCACGGCGGACCATGTTCGCGGAGCTTTGCAAAGAACTATTTTCTACCATGAAAAGCAATTTTTGGATTTTTTACGTACAGTGGAAGGCAGTGATGAGTTTGAAAAAGCGGCTAATCTATCTCGCTCTCTCATTAAAACCAGCACCGGATTTTTCTTAAAGAAAGAATTCATTAAAGAAATTATTTTGAAACGCCGACCGGATAATTTGCTTAATTATCTGGGTTATAAAACTGTGGAGGAATTGCTGGCCGAGAATGATCTTTTAGAGGCATTCAGTGCTTTAAGGTTTGTTGAAAGTGACGACTGGATGCATCAGACTTTTGAGGAAGCTTATGGCAATTTTACTCAAGCCGATTTTGAAGAGCGTGAGATAGAGGTCAAGGTGCTTGGTCCCAGGTGGCATGATATCGCCAAAAAGTTTGTGGAAAAAAAGCATCACAATGTAAGCCACCTAAAGGAGTTTGGCATTATTTTTTTAAATCCGATTAAGATGGATATACCCGGTAAGTTTTTGCGAGATTTTTCTTTGATCTTGCATTACTTTCACGAGATTAAATTTTATTCGCGGCTTTTTAAAAAATGTTCCGTGGAAACAAATTTTGCCGAGCAATTTAAGGGATTTTTACGGGGTGATGTTAAGGAATTAACAGACATAAAAGACAAGAATAACTGGCTTATTGTTCAAAGATATTTGATCAAAGAAAATCCGCAGGATCCGCGGCTGTTTCAGCCGCGAGTTAACTTAGAATCTATTCATTGGGCTAAAGGGGAAAGAGATTTGGCGGCTATTTCAAAGAAATCAAACATGCTAGCCGATTTGAGTTTATGGTTTAATTTGGATTGGGTGGCTGGATTGTATGAAAGTGATAATGAAAGAAATTTGGTCAGCTTTGACTTAGAAGATAATGCTATGTCGCTGGTTTCTTTTATGGAGGGTAAGAAGGAAGTTATGAGTTATCACCAACGCGAAGCCATGTGGACAAAAATTTTTGCCGAATATGCCGGCGGTGAAGAAAAACTGGAGCAAATGATAATTGAGAATTTTGATAAAGGCTACATAATTCTATAAATTTCTAATTTCTAATATCTAATTTCCAATCAAACCCAAATTTCTAATGACTAAATTTAAAAAATTAGACATTTAATCATTAGTCATTGATTAGTAATTAGAAATTAGGTATTAGACATTATTTATACCTCAACTTGCACAAAAATGTATTTAAATAAGTTATTACAACAGGCAACTAAAGAAGGCTGGGCTATAGGCCACTTTAATGTGTCTAGTTTGGAATTGTTGAAAGCGGTGGTAGAAGCGGCTAAAGAGGCTAAAGCGCCGGTTATGATGGGTACTTCCCAAGGCGAAAGAGAGTGGCTGGGCGTGGAAAGCGCGGTGGCTTTGATAAAATCTTACCGCCAAGATTGGCCGTATATTTTTTTAAACGCCGATCATACCAAAAGTGTAGATAAGGCGTTTGAAGCCATAAATGCCGGCTATGATTCTATTCATTTTGACGGCTCACTGTTACCCCTTAAAGAAAATATAGAAGAAACTAAAAGGGTAGTTTATTATGCTAAATCAAAAGGTCAGGATGTATCGGTGGAGGGTGAGTTGGGTTATTTACAGGGCGAGTCTCAACTTAGCCATAAAAAGATAGAGATCGGGCCAAGCGATTATACCAATCCCCAGGAAGCGGCCTCTTTTGTTTTGGCTACCGGCGTGGATCGTTTAGCTATTGCTATTGGTAATATTCACGGTATTAATTTAGACGAGCCTAGATTGGATTTCGATCGCTTAGCCGAAATAAGAAAGTTGGTGCCAAAATCAGTCGCACTGGTTCTTCACGCTGGTTCGGGTATTGACGATCAAGACATTAAAAAAGCCATTGAGCAGGGAATTAGTAATGTGCATATTAGCACCGAGTTGAGGGTTTTGTTTAGAAAGGAACTAGAAGAAAATTTACGATCCCACCCCAACGAATATGCTTTGTATCGTTTAGAAAAAGATATAGTCGATAATGTCTCCAACCTGGTTAG
>CAYHXG010000053.1:0-4603 GCA_964360575.1 uncultured Candidatus Saccharibacteria bacterium
TTTTAAACGCCATAAAAAATCATCCCAGACTAGAACTTCAGATTATAGTTGCTGTCCCAGCGGCTTACGGTGGTTTTTTTAATAATTTGGCCCATAGCCGGCCGCGCTCGTGGCATTTGGCCTTGCCCTGGTATATTTTGGCTCGTACCAGATCTTTTTTGGGTCAAGAAGCGGTTTTAAGAAATGACTTTTTGGCGAGAAGTTTAAAAGAAGCAGGTTTTAGAATTAATGATTGTATACCTTTGTTTTTTGACGGCGGCAATTCAGTTACTATGGCTAAATCTGTGGGGCAGGGCATAATTAAATTGGTTGGTGTTATGAAAAAACTCAAACCCGATGTTGTCTTTGTAAACGCTGACCGGTTTGAAATGATGGCAGTAGCCATCGCGGCGTCATATCTTAATATACCGGTGGCGCATAATGAGGGCGGCGATGTTTCTGGGACATTGGATGAAAATGTGAGACATGCCATTACCAAACTGGCTCACATCCATTTTACCTCAACCTCGACCAGTCGTCGGCGGGTGATTCAAATGGGTGAAAATCCAGAAAAAGTTTTTGCGGTCGGCTCACCGGCCATAGATGCCGTGAGTTCGGCAGATTTAGATTCGTTAAAAGAATCAATGGCCGATTTTTCTCTAGATCGGACTTTTCTACTGGTATTGTTGCATCCGGTAGCTACTCTTTCTGGGAAAAAAAATATGGAAATGACTCAAAATGTTATTTTGGCCCTAAAAGAACTTAAACTCCCCGTCATTTTTTTGGGTTCTAATATTGATGCCGGTTCCAATGTTATTGGCTATGTTCTTAGAGAATGGTTGGAGAAAGATCGGCCCCGCGATGTTTATTTTGTTAAGCATTTGCCCCCCGATGATTTTTATAAAGTTTTAACCAAGACCGCTTGTGCTATCGGCAATTCTTCTAGTTTTATCCGTGAAGGTGCTTATTTGGGCACGCCGGTAGTTTTGGTGGGTTCGAGACAGAATAATCGGGAACGAACGGATAATGTGATTGAGATTGATTATTCATGGGAAGAGATAGTTGAGGCGGTTAATAATCAATTAAAAAGAGGCAAGTATAGTTCCAGCTCTATTTTTGGTGACGGTACAGCTGGCAAAAAAATAGCCGATATTCTTGCCGGTATAGAACTAAATGTGCAAAAATCATTTAACGACTTGCAAACATGAAAATTCTAGGTGTTATAACGGCGAGAGGTGGATCCAAAGGCATTCCTCGGAAAAACATAAAAGATTTATGTGGACAGCCTTTGATTGCTTACACCATTAAAGCCGCCCAGGAATCTGGTATTTTTGACCGGATAGTTTTGAGTACCGATGATGCTGAAATTGCTGAAGTGGCGAGAAAATATAGTGTGGAGGTTCCGTTTATACGCCCGGCAGAGTTAGCCCAAGATGCTACTCCGCATTTGCCGGTAATGCAGCACGCCGTTAAGTGGCTCGCCGAGAACGAAAATTACAATCCAGATCTTGTAGCTATTCTTCAGCCCACCGCGCCCTTGCGTCAGTCACAGCATTTAAAAGAGGCACTGGATTTAATGTTAAAACTCAAAGCTGATTCGGTGGTGGGTGTAACAGAAATCCCCGGCCATTTTAGCCCTTACTGGGCGGTGACGTATGATGAAAATAATTTCGGCAAACTTTTTACAGGTGAGCCTATCCGCGACAGAATTCCTCGCCGCCAAAGTTTTCCCAAAAAAACTTATTCCAACAACGGGGCTTTGTATGTTTTTAAGCCGGGTTTGCTTTTTGATGCGGAAAGGCCTAGTTTTTACGGTGAAAAAGTGGCCATTTATCCCATGGCGGAGAAATACAGTATCAATATTGATAGTCTGGAGGACTGGTATTTGGCGGAGAAAATCCTCGAGACAATTTAGGTTTTTGTTGCTGGGCTTTCTTTCATATGCTATGTTGCTGAAACATGTTTAATAGTAAGACCATAATTAGCTGGATTATCAAAATAGGGTTGTTGATAATCCCGGTTTTGCCTTTAGTGATAACCCGTTCGCTTTTCTTTCCGTTCATTACCGGAAGGAATTTTATTTTCAGAATAATAATAGAAATAATTTTTATCTTGTGGCTATGGCTGATTCTTACTGATTCCAATTATCGTCCGTGTTCCTCCGTGGTTTTTTACAGTTTTGCGGTTCTTATTGGTACTTTGTTTTTGGCCACTGTTTTCAGTATATCGCCCTACAAGAGTTTCTGGTCCGGTTTTGAGAGAATGGAAGGTTTTTGGGGTTTTTGGCATTACTTCTTGTATTTTTTAATTCTCACATGTGTTTTTAAAAAGGAGGATTGGACCAGGTTCTTTTTAATCTCACTTGGCACAAGCGTGGTCATAAGTTTTTACGCACTTTTTCAGCTTTTAGGCAAACTGTCAGTGCATCAGGGAAGTGTGCGGTTGGATGCCACTATGGGCAACGCCACATATTTGGCCATATATCTTGTTTTTCATGTTTTTTTGTTCACTTTATTTTCCTTTAAAACACAAAAAAATTGGTTGAAGATTTTTTGTGGCCTGCTAGCCTTATTTGAACTTTTTATTATTTATCATACTGCTACCAGAGGAGCTATTTTGGGGTTGCTAGCAGGCTTAATCATATTTGCTCTTATCAACGTAATCTGGGCTAGGGGGTTAGCGAGAAAAGCTTCGCTTGGTCTCTTGGCTGTTATAATAATTTTACCCAGTTTATTTTTGGTTTTCAAAAGTTCTGATTTTGTGCAGTCCAGTCAGGTTCTGTCTCGTTTTGCGAGTATTTCTTTTGCTGAAACTACTACCCAATCACGCTTTATTATTTGGCGCATGGCTTTTGAAGCTTGGCAGGATCGGCCGGTGCTAGGTTGGGGGCCGGAAAGCTTTGTCTACATATTTTCAAAATATTACGATCCGGCTTTGTGGCCTCAAGAGCCTTGGTTTGATCGGGCTCATAATGTTTTTCTTGATTGGCTAACATCTTCTGGCCTGGTAGGTTTCTTGGCTTACCTGGGTCTTTTTGGCTCCGCTATATATGTTTTAATAAAATGTTTTAAAACCAATAGAATTGAGATTGAGGAGTTGGCCGTTTTTTTAGGCCTTTTAACCGCTTACTTGATCCATAACTTGTTTGTTTTTGATAATTTTACCAGCTACATGGTTTTCTTCGGTTTACTGGCCTATTGGCATGTCATCTATACTAAATCCGAGAAAAGTTATCCGGAGGGCCAAGTGAAGATTTTGGGCGGTTTCCTCCCCCCAAAGGTTAGGTGGTTTTTAATTAGTGTGACTTCCATTGCTGTCGTCTTTTCTTTATATTTTTTTAATATAAAACCAATACTTGCTGCTCAAGGTGTAATTGAATCCCTAAAACAGCTAACCTATTCTCGTGATGGTGCAAGAACTAGAGATCTCGATCGCGGGCAGCAGGTTCTAAAGGAAGCTATAGCCAAAAATACTTTTGGCACACCAGAAGTTAGGGAACAATTAGCCCAATACGCCGAAAGAATTAATCAGGATCCGGGAACTTCGGACGAAGAAAAAAAACAATTTTTAAAATACGCTCTTTCCGAAATGCAGATTCAGGCTGAAAAGTTTCCTTACGATATGCGGGCTAAGGCTTTTCTGTCTAGTTTGCATAATGACTCGGGTGACCCGGCTAGCGCTATTGTGGCTGCCCAGAGCGGTCTTGCTGTCTCCGATAAGCGCCAGCAATTTTATTTTCTTTTAGGAGAAGCTTATTTTAAGGCTGGTGATGAAACTTCGGCGATTAGGGTTCTTAAAAAAGCCTATGAATTAGCTCCGGACTATAAAGATGCTATTCATAACTATGCTGTGATTCTTATTTTTTCTGGTTACCCCCAAGAAGCAGAAGCCCTTTTGAAAAAACATTTTGGCATGGAGGTCTATCCTGAAGCTAAATATATTAATGCCTATGCCGCTTTGAGAGATTTTGATAAAATAGTTATAATTTGGCAAAAGTTAGTGGAACAAGACCCTGTCAATTTACGGTATCGTCTTAGCTTAGCTTCGGCCTATATAAAAATCCGTCAGGATGAAAAGGCTATAACGGAGATTGAAAAAATCATAGAACTCTCGCCAGCCTTTAAGGAACAGGGTGTTGCCTATATTCGCCAAATTAGGGAAGGTAGGTTGGACAGATAAATAGTTTTTCCACCTCTGTGGATAATTGGGTTGTTTCTCTTCTTGACCTCCTAGGGTTATAATTAATCGCATAAGCTGAGTTACAGCTATAACTAAGGGCGTCTTGTTGGGGTTTTTATCCGACAAGTTCGTTTTTAAAAATAAAAAATATGCGAACTTTCTTTTCTGTGCGCCATTTCTTTACTAGTGTCGGCGCGATTCTCTTATCGGTCCTGATGGTGGCTCTGGTGGCGTATGGTGCGTCCACCATGGACACGGCTTCTGTGGGGTCGGGTACATCAACCCCAGGCGCGGCTTTGGGTGTTAAAGGTTCCGCTTTGGTGGAAGGTCAGCTGTGGGTTGACTCTCTGGTAGCTACCAGCACTTCGTTTGCCTATGGCTTTGGGACAACTTCCCCGGGTGCGGATTTTAGCGTTGTGGGTGGCGCTATAATTGATGGCGGATT
>CAYHXG010000054.1:0-4389 GCA_964360575.1 uncultured Candidatus Saccharibacteria bacterium
GATTAATACGGCTAATAGAAAAATAATTTTTGCGGGATCGTCTAATGGTAGGACAGCGCCCTTTGAAGGCGTTTATCTTGGTTCGAATCCAGGTCCCGCAGCTCTTCGTCACTTCGCTCCTCAGAGCCTACAGCCTCATTTAATAATGAGCGAAGAAGGCTCCGAGAAATTTGTTAATTTCGAGGAGTTCCTTCCTCAAAGTCTTCGGCAGGGCAGATATCTTTGCCGAAACCTAGGAAAGGCGTTTTGTGTTTTATGTATAGAATTATCGAAGCTCTTTTAACTTCTAACTAAGGGGGTCTTTATGAGCAAGGAATTGGATTACAGGGTTAAAACAGATCATGATCTTTTGGTCGCGCTGGTGCCCGACATAGATCAAAGACTCGAGACCGCACGCGGAGAGGATCGCGAGCTTTTTAAAGAGATCCATCGTCGCGCGGTAGAAACCAGGGATGGTTGGAGACCTTTACATGATTGGAGAGGCTATCTCTAAGTTTCAGCCCGACCACAATGGGTATTATAAAAGCCCCGTAGAAAACTACAGGGGCTTTTTTTATCAAAATCTACACAATTTTCGGCATGTCTCTTAAAGCCGAACCAAAGAACTCATCAAATACTTTTTCGTTTAAAACAGTCGCCACCAGCATTCTTTCTCTATATACCCGGCTGTCGTGGGGATGCCCCAAACGAATGTACATGCTACCACCATTACCACGCGATAACCTAATAAGGTGGGGCGAGTGGGGATCCCTACTAACCTTAGATTGAATCACTATCGCCAACGCACCGCCCAAAAATTCTTTAATAGCATGAACTTGAATGCGTGGGTCGCCAAACATGATCATGGCTCCCACTGGCAGGTTTTTAAAAGCGTTACACATAGCGGCCAGAACATAGGTGTACATGGTATTGTGCTTATATTTTTGAACCCGAGGGTCATAGCCAGCCGGCGCTATTATACCGCCGATAAGGTCAACTATGGCATCTAAATTAGAACCTGCCTCGCGGAATTTTTCCGTTAGAGCCAAAATTAAGATCTGGCCCACGAATTTACTATCCAATCTTTTTACTTCCAGCCTAGTTTCTATTGCTTTAAAGTTAAAAAGGGTTGGTGCACCGCTGGTTAAAGTAGCGAGAGGGTTTAGTTCAGTTTTGATTTCACTTTCTGCATCCTCGCTATCTCTACCTAAAAAGGTAACTGTGCCGACTTCATTTTCTCTATTGTCTTCTTCCAATCTTTCACCAAGAATCAAACTAACTTGGTAAATAAAATGTCTGCGCCAGTCGGAATGAGGATGATGCCAAATAAGTTCCTCCAGACCCTGCGGTAAAGCGCAACCATGTTCGCGCAATATTTTTACCATGTGCAAGCTGCGGACCTCGTGACCATCTTGGCCTTGATCACCCCAAGCACCACTGTTACCAAAAAGACCAGCGAGACCCAACACCTCCAGATCTTCCAAACTTAAACGATGAAGTTCGGGGTAGGTGGCTTCCAAAACTCCATTTTCAGCTAGCCTACCTAACCAAAAACCACAACTTATGGCATCTAGCATTAAACGTATGGCAGCACGAGCATCGGCTTCGGAGGGGGGTTCAACTTCTAAAAGAGCCGCCAAGACACGCCCGCGACCGTTTATAAGATCAAGCAAGGTATGCCGAACAACTTCGCGAAGCCGCGTAATAGCGCTACCCAAAGAGGCCACCTCTTTTAAGAGGCTAGGATCGATAATCTTGGTGTCAAATGGCAAACCCTTGAGGTTGGCTAAAAGAAGAATGCAGTAACGATAAACATCTATAGCACATCGATGGACTTCGACTGCTTTTTCTTTGGCCTCTTCTTGATGTTGGTCAACTTCGCCCGTGATACTTTCTAAAACTTCGGCATCGAGCGGGCAGCTTTGGTGGATGATTATTATCTGGAGCTCTGTAATACCATGCCTCTCAAAGACTTCCAGATGTTTGGGTGTAATTACCGAAAGACGCTGAACCTTGGGTAGGGCTATTCTAGACTGGGGAAAATTTATTTCCTTAGCTACTAGAAATAAGTGATCCGGCATGGCCCTAATTCCTGCCAAAATTTGTTCCAAATCGGCTTGGCCTGCCTTAACTAAGTACGATTTACCCTTGTGTTCAATATGCCCTTCCACCCCATGCAGTAAGTTCATAGCCAATCCCCTTTCAAATGATTTAAAAGATCAATCCGGGACCGTTTGACCCAGCTTAGCAACTTACAATAATGTTTTCAAACTGTGTTAAAATTAAGCTATGAGTAAAAATAAACACATTATAAGATACTTTTTGAGAAACATTTCCATTGTTTTGGGTTTAGTGCTTATTTGGCGGGGAATATGGTACACCTTAGACGAAATAGATATTTTGTTTGCAAACGGTAGCCACGCCCTAAGCGCCATCGGCGGCATAATTTTGGGCTTGATTATTCTTTATCTACCCGATAAAGACTTAAGTGAAATCAGCAAGCTTTAGACTTACCATTTGACACAGAAATATCTTTGGTATATAATAGATACATAATTTAAATCTCATCGGTTTTTGGCGTTTTGAGGCATATTTTGCCTGAAATATATAAGCTTTAAGGGCTTTTGTCTGGAAACTCGTGAGCAAGGCTAAGAGCCTTAAAGCAAATATGAGAAGCTTCAATAATAGAGGCCCTAGAAGGCCGTTTTCTCCTAGAAAATTTAATCACCCCGCAAGAAGGGGCGGCAACGGCCGGCTTAACCAGTACATAGACCCTTCAAAGTTTGTAAATAAAACAGTTACGAGTGAAGAACTGGCAGAATTTAAACCTGAACATAGATTTCAGAATTTTGTTGTAGACGCGCGCTTAAAGAGCAATGTTTTTAACAAGGGCTATAAACTGCCTACTCCCATCCAAGACAAAGCCATTCCGCATATTCTAAAGGGCGCCGATATGGTGGGTGTTGCCAATACCGGCACCGGGAAAACCGCGGCTTTTTTGATTCCTTTAATAAACAAGGTTTTATTTAACAAAACCGCTAAAGTTTTAATTGTGGTACCTACACGCGAACTTGCTATTCAAATAGATTCGGAATTTAAATCTTTAGCTAGGGGTCTCTCAATGTATTCTGTTTATTGTGTGGGCGGTATGAGTATTGGCCGGCAGATTTCGGAATTAAGATTGCAAAATAATTTTATCATTGGCACGCCTGGCCGTCTTAAAGATTTGATAGAACGGAAGGTAATCCGCCTGATTGAATTTAAAACCATTGTTCTAGATGAAGCCGATAGAATGTTGGACATGGGCTTTATCAATGACATGCGTTTTATAATGGCCGGCCTACCTAAAGAACGACACACGCTTTTCTTTTCGGCTACGCTTTCACCCGAAATAGAACATCTTATATATGAATTCTTAAAAAATCCGGTGCGCATTTCCGTAAAAACTCGAGATACCGCTAACAATGTTGAACAAGACATTGTA
Organism: uncultured Candidatus Saccharibacteria bacterium; assembly: GCA_964360575.1. Lineage (GTDB taxonomy): Bacteria > Patescibacteriota > Minisyncoccia > JACQLN01 > JACQLN01 > JACQLN01. The sequence goes on from CAYHXG010000054.1 coordinate 3,464, forward strand.
AAAGTGGGCGGTGGCAAAAACAAACTGGAAGTTCTGCACGATCTCTTAAATCAAAAAGAATTTAACAAGGTTTTGGTTTTTGGCCGAACCAAACACGGGGTAGAAAGGCTTTCTAGAAACTTAATTGAACGAGGTTTTAAAGCTGATTCCATCCATGGCGATAAAAATCATTCGGGCCGCCAGCGCGCGCTTACAGCTTTTAAAAACAATCGGGTGCAGGTTCTGGTGGCTACCGATGTGGCCGCTAGGGGTTTGGATATCCCCAATGTTTCACATGTTATTAACTACGACCTCCCGCAAACCTACGACGATTATGTGCATCGCATTGGCCGCACCGGTCGTGGCGACAAAATGGGCAAGGCGTTAACTTTTATAGACTAATTTTTCTAAATGTTAATAGATGACATAAAAATTAGCGTAAAAGCAGGAAACGGCGGTAAAGGCGCTGTGGCTTTTAATAAAAACTTAATGAGTTTAGGCCCAGTGGGTGGCGACGGGGGAGACGGTGGCAATATTTATTTTGAAGGTGTTTCCGATTTAAGCGCCCTCGCACAATTTAGATTTAGAAAAGATATCAGTACTCAAAATGGCGGCCACGGCAAACCGCAATTCAACGACGGCGCCAATGGGACCGATTTAGTTTTAAAAGTTCCGGTGGGCACGGTCATAAAAAATATAGAAAAAAATGAAATCTGCGAGATAACCAAAACCGGCGAGAGAGTTTTGGCGGCCAAAGGCGGCCGTGGCGGCAAAGGTAATTTTAAATTTAGATCATCTACCAACACCACGCCCAAACAATCTCAACCGGGTCTCCCGGGCGAAAATTTTACTGTTCAACTAGAACTAAAAATGATCGCTGATGTGGGTTTTATTGGTTTGCCTAATGCTGGAAAATCAAGTTTACTAAACGAACTGACCCGAGCCAA
>CAYHXG010000055.1:0-4255 GCA_964360575.1 uncultured Candidatus Saccharibacteria bacterium
AACTTGGTGACGCTGCCGCTTGGCCTAAAGAAACCAAGGAGCCGTAGAGAGAAACTATAGGACTATTCGCAAGATTGGAACTATTCCAACCAAAACCCGTCTTCAAATACATGAATCCGCCCGATGTTACAATCCCGTAATTTGACCCGCTGGTGCCTCTAACCGCTTTGAAAAAATTTCTGGGGTCAGAAGGACCAGACCGGGAATAGACTATATGGACATTCTGAGCCACCACAAAAACTGGCACAGAAATTTCGTGGCGTGAATCGGAAGCGCTGATGGCCGAGCCCGAAACAGAACCACTGGCCAGCAACGTACCATCGGGAGAACCCTGTCGCGCCTCTATGACTGCGTTGTCGGTTGGATTTCCGACTTTTGTTAACTGCACCACGATCTTGCTGATGGAAGCCGGCGCCGACAAAGAGAGTGGCATGGCCATCTTCTCGTTGTTGGAGCTGTCGGCGATGCCGAAGTTCACAAAACCGCCCCCATCATTGTTAATACCACCCAAATCCACCGTCGTCTGAGCTGGTAGGTTTACCGCCCAAATCGCTATGAAAACAGCCAAAATCCGCTTCATAACTAACCTCCTTTTTATGGTTTAGAAGTGTTTTTCTACCTTTATTGTTAAGTTGACAAAGGACTACTTTGTGTAATCTACCATTACACAAAAAAGATGTAAAGACCTGCGCAATCGCCGTATTAAAGCTAAAACTGAAGACGTTTTAAACGAATCTACGGTGCACTTTTTTGGGCCGGTGCCGATGGAAGAGTAGAGGTAGCAGAAGAGATAGTTTTAGCGGCCCCAAACCAAGCGCGCACGGCCGCTTCCCAATTGTTAAACATAGGATCGGCGTAAGGGTTTGATGGCGCGGGGCCAGTAGGATCGCTCCGGTTAATATAGTAAAGTGTGGAATGGATTTCACTATTTACAATATGCTCGCCATTAAGAATTGGTTTGGAAACTTCTTTTACTTGAGGCGGAGTAAAACTTTCGGGCGCTAAATTTAATTTATCGAAAGCTCTAACCATAAAATCTCGCCAGATGGGTGCCGCCACATAAACACCCGGCTCTTGCTTAATGGGTGTATTATCGTTATTACCCACCCACACACCAGCCACTAAAGAAGGTGTGTAGCCTAAAGTCCAACCATCTCTAAATTCATTGGTAGTTCCGGTTTTGGCGGCCACTGGACGACCTTCAAAAAATAGGGGGCTGCGAGCGCCGAAAATTGGGATGCGGGCGTTATTATCGGAAAGAATACTGGATACTAATCTCGCAATTTCTGAATCCAAAACTTGCGCCGGTTCATCTTTAAACTCCTCCAAGACATTGCCCTTGCCATCCTCTATTCTTAAGATAGAGGTTTGGGGATGCTGGATACCTTCAGTAGCAAAAACACCAAAGGCTGAAGCCAATTCTAAAAGTTTAACTTCGCCACCACCCAAAACTAAAGATAAACCAAAACGGGAGCGATCCTTGAGTGTGGAGATACCCAAATCCTCGGCGGTATTAATAGAATCTTCAACACCAGCCAGATACAAGAACTGGACTGAGGGCACGTTTAAAGAATTAGCTAGAGCCTGGCGGGCTGTAACGGGACCCCTAAACTTAAAATCAAAATTGCGCGGGGCATAACATTTGACTTCGGGCGATTGCGGTTGGCCGAGAGCGTTGCAACCAGTATCAAACTGGGTGGGAATATCAAAAAGTATGGTTTTGTCGGTATAGCCTTTTTTAAAAGCGGTAGCATAGACAAAGGGTTTAAAAGCCGAACCGGGCTGGCGCAAGCGGGTAACTACATTAACATTGCCTTCAAACTTACAGTTAACACCCGTCTCGCAACCTTCAGGCACAGGATCTTTAAAATAGTCACGCGAGCCAACCATGGCGAGAATTTGGCCAGTTTTAGGATCTAACGCCACCAAGGCGGCGTTATGGGCTCCGACTTTATCGTTTCTTTCGGCACCAGTCGCGGCAACTTCTTCGGCTATAACCTGTAAATCCCAATCGAGAGTAGTAATAATTTTTAGGCCGGCTCGCTCCACATAATCTTCGCCGTATCTTTCTTCTAAAAGGCCTTTTACGTAAAAAACAAAATGGGGTGCCGAAATGCTGGAGCGTATTTTCGAAAAAACTAGTTCTTCTTTTTTAGATCTTTCAGCCTCGCGATTGGAAATATAATTTAACTTTACCATGTGATCCAAAACTGCATGCTGGCGCTGAACCAGTTCTGATTTATGTTCGCCATAGGGCGAATAATAACTTGGAGCTCTAATAAGCGAGGCTAACAGTGCCGATTCGGCCAAGGTTAAACCAGCCGCTTTTTTGGAAAAATATGTTTGGGCCGCAGCCTCGATGCCGTAAGCGTTGATACCGTAGGGAATTTGATTTAAATAAAAATTAAGAATTTCGTCTTTGGAATAACGGCGTTCCAACTCCAACGCCAAGATAGCTTCTTTAATTTTACGGGTCCAGGTTCGCTCGTCGGATAATATAGATTTTTTAACAAACTGCTGGGTGATGGTAGAACCGCCCTGTAAAGAATCACTCGTTAAATTAAGCCACATCGCCCGTACAATAGCTCTAAAATCTAAACCCTTATGTTTATAGAAATCCTTATCCTCCGAAACTATGGTGGCATCTTTAACTACTTGAGGAATTTCATTAAAGGGTACAATGGTACGTCGTTCTTCGCCGTGAATATCGTAAAGAATGACTTTGCCTGTGCGGTCGTATATTTTAGTGGATTGAGTAATAGTTCGATCTTCCAAATTGGATGGGTCGGGTAAGTGCCGGGCAAAAACCACAAAAATAAGTAGAAGGCCGAGGACGCCCGCCAAAGCAACCAACAGCAAAAACACCATAAGATATTTTGTTAACTTAGAACCTATTCTGTGAAATCTTCTCGTTGGCATAGCGCTATCTAATATTATATACTACTGATGATGCCCCGTAGTAGAATTTCGAAAGGCTTTTCTAAAGAAAAGCCAGCACAGATAACCAGAAATTCACTAACAGGGCTATAATTTTGCGGCTACTCGCTGTACTCGTAGGCAAAATTATGCCTAGTAACTCTGCTTCAAAAATGTCTAACATTGATACTACTCCGCAAAAAATAAACGACTTCCTGGAACGAGGCGTGTCCGAAATCATCACTCGCGAGAGTGTAGCCAAAAAATTGGCTTCGGGCAAGGTTTTACGCATTAAGCACGGAGTGGATCCGTCCGGATCCGAACTCCACCTGGGCCATGCGGCGGTTTACCTTAAAATGCGCGATTTACAGGAACTAGGGCATAAAATAGTGTTTCTGGTAGGTGGTTTTACCGGCCGCTTTGGCGACCCTACTCAAAAACTAAAAGCCCGCGTCCTAAAATCCAGAGAGGAAACCGCCCTCGCGGCTCAAAACTACATAAAACAAATAGATAATATATTAGACATTAGTGATCTCGAAATAAGGAACAACGGAGAATGGTACGACAACATGAGTGCCGAAGATTTACTACGTCTTATTAGTAATTTCACCGCGGACCAGGTTTTAGAACGCGATATGTTCCAAGAAAGAAAGAAAAGAGGCGAAGCTATACAATTACACGAAATAATTTACCCGATTCTTCAGGGTTACGATTCGGTAATGCTAAAAAGCGATCTCACTATAATTGGCAATGATCAGATTTTTAACGAAAATTTTGGCCGAGACCTCCAAAAGAAAAACAACCAAGAGCCACAAGATATTGTGGCTGTAAAAATATTGGTTGGGTTAGACGGCCAGCAGAAAATGGGCAAGAGCTTGAACAATTATATTTCTTTAAACGATTCGGCCAGCGATAAGTTTGGCAAAATAATGTCTTTACCCGATAGTTTGATAATCGATTACTTTACTTTGCTCACCCGCCGGCCGCTCACCGAAATTAAAGATATGTCGGTGGCACTTTCGGAAAATTCCATCAACCCACGCGACCTAAAGGCGGAACTGGGTAAAGAAATAGTTTCATTCTTTCATTCGGCTAATGAAGCTGGGGTTGCCGCTAAAGATTTTGAGAATACCTTTTCCAAAAAAGAAGCCCCCCAAGATATTGGGGAAGTAGCTACTAAAAAAGGTGAATATACCCTATTTGACCTAGTTAACCTGTCGGGTTTGGCTAGTTCCAAAACAGAAGCTCGCCGACTAATTGAAGATGGTGCTGTTGATGTTGATGGTCACACAATCAATTCGTTACATGAAAAAATAGACCTATCTCGGCCTATTGTATT
>CAYHXG010000056.1:0-1830 GCA_964360575.1 uncultured Candidatus Saccharibacteria bacterium
AAAAAATAGGCAGGTTAATTTGATCTCCCCCGGCGGGAAAATCCGCCGGGGCTTTTTATTGGTAGGGGGGTTGAACTGGTAGGAGGTTCGTTGTATATTGCTGATAAAGGTTTTTCTGTTCTACCCTTAAATCCTTTTATTAAGAAGGAGGGCGAGGGTGAAAGAGGTACATAGAGGCCTGCTTTGTACTCTGGGGAGAGTACAGAGAATACAATCATTTTTAGAACAAATTAAGAGGAACAGAAAGACCTTGAAGGGGGCGGAAACTCGCCCTCTTTTTATTTGATTTAACTTACCAAAACTGCTAAGATATATGTGTGAATCCCGTTAGAAATCTACTCGTTTTATGTCAAAACAGGCAGGTATTTTGCGGGATCGTTCAGTGTTTATTTAAACCAGGTAGTTTAGGAATTTCTAACGGGATGAATTTGAAGGTTTTAAAGTTAGGTTTTAGTGCTGTTTTTTTGGTGTCTTCGGCTTCTCTGGGAGCCATTGTTGTTTTTATAAACCCTAATAGCGCCGGCCGATTGAATCTGGCTCTTTTTTCGGCTACGGTGTTTTTGGTTGTGTTTAGTTTATTTTCCGGTCTGGGTTTTTGGTTAAGAAAGAAGTTTATAATAGCAAGAAATTTAAGTTATGTTTTAAAGATGGTTTTTCGGCAGGGGGCTCTAATATCTATTTTATTATTAGCTTATTTGTGGCTAAGTCATTTTAGGTTTTTTGGAGTTTGGACGGCGGTGCCGGTTTTAGTCTTTATGCTTGCAACGGAATATTATTTTTTGAATTTAGAAAATAGAAAGCAGACTTAAGATAAAAATGACAAATGTCTAAATCCAAATTTCTAATCAATGACTAATGCCTAAGCCCTAATGTCTAATAATCATAAGTTATGAATATTGTTACAAAATCACCGGAGGCTGACGTGCTTAAACAAGCATTGGTTTCTAAAACCGATGCCGAGAGTTTACGCATTAAGCGCTTTTTGGCCATGCCTGATCTTTCACGCACTCCGGGGAATCCGCTTAATGAAATGGTGGAGCGTGTTAAAAACCTTCCTCTCTTTAAAAATTTTGACGATATAAATATTCCCGAGATTGTGCCGGCTGTGGTTTCTTTTGATCTTTTTGATTTTCCCTCAAATCATCCGGCACGCTCTAAAAGCGATACCTATTATCTAGATGATAAAAACATACTCCGTACCCATGATACTGTTTTTTGGTATTATTACTTAAACCATCCGGAAATTAAGGAGCGGCTTTCGCGAAAAGAATCAATGGGGGCGCTTTGCTACGGCAAGGTCTATCGCAAAGACGAGATTGATAGAAAGCATATGAATGTTTTTCATCAAATGGGTGGATGGTATATTAAACCTGACAGCGAGGGCAGGCTGGCGATGGATGATCTTAAAAGTGCTCTCTCCGAAGTTATAAAGAGCATTTTTGGCCAAAACATTGAGTTTCGTTTTAATAAGGATGAATTTCCCTATACCGACCCTTCTTTGGAAGTTGAGATAAAAATTGGCGAGGGCTGGGTAGAAATACTTGGCGGCGGCATGCCTAAAAAGACGGTGCTTAAAAATTTTGGACTCGAAGGTTATAACGGCTGGGCCTTTGGTTTTGGCTTAGAGCGGCTGGCTATTGCCAGCATGGATTTGCAGGATATTCGATTGCTCTGGTCGAGCGATGAGAGAGTGAAGCGGCAATTAAAACTTGGCCAGAAATTCGTGGAGGTCAGTAAATATCCGCCGATTACACGTGACATTTCGTTTGTGGTTGATAAAAGTTTTGTGCCCAATAATTATTTTGACCTTATACGCGATATCGGTGGCGA
>CAYHXG010000056.1:1930-4177 GCA_964360575.1 uncultured Candidatus Saccharibacteria bacterium
AATTAGTCATTAGAAATTTATAAAGATGGCCAATAATAATAACAACAACTACACCGCCAAAGATATTTATGTTCTGGAAGGTTTGGAACCCGTCCGCAAGCGCCCCGGTATGTATATTGGTTCCACCGGTGTAGATGGTTTGCATCACTTAATTTGGGAGGTGGTGGATAATTCCATAGATGAGGCTATGGCCGGCCACGCCAAAAATATTGAGGTGGTGATAGTGGCCGATAATAGAGTAAGGGTGGATGACGATGGCCGTGGTATTCCGGTGGAAGTGCATCGGCAAACCAAAAAATCGGCTTTGGAAACTGTTATGACCACTCTGCACGCCGGAGGCAAATTTGGTGGGGAATCTTACAAAATTTCGGGTGGTTTGCACGGAGTAGGTGTTTCGGTGGTCAACGCTCTTTCGGCTTATCTTAAGGCCGAAGTTTGCCGTGAGGGCGAACTTTGGATGCAGGAATACAAGCGAGGCGTCCCGCAGGCCAAAGTTAAAAAAGTGGGCCAGTGCCGCCAGAACGGTACCTCGGTTACTTTTGAGCCTGACCCAGAAATTTTTAAGGAGATAAAATTTAATTATTCGCGTATTTTAGATCACTTACGCCAACAAACCTATTTAACCAAAGGCGTAAAAATTACTGTAACGGATGAAAGGGTCAAACCATCAGTAAAACACAGTTTTTATTTTGAAGGTGGTATTGTGGCCTATGTTCAATATTTAAACCGCAGCAAAGTTAAAAAGCAGGAGGTTATTTTTTCTTGCGATAAAGCTGTGGAAGGTATAAACGTGGAAGTGGCCTTTCAGTATACCGAAGATTTTCAGGGTTTGGAATATTCTTTTGCCAATAATATTCATACACCCGAAGGCGGTATGCACTTAACCGGTTTTAGAACAGCTTTAACAAGGAACCTTAACGATTACGCCCGAAAAAATTCTTTCATTAAAGACGCCGACGATAATTTAACCGGCGAAGATGTGCGCGAAGGTTTAACGGCAGTGATTTCGGTCAAACTGCGCGAGCCCCAATTTGAAGGCCAAACCAAGGCCAAGCTGGGTAATCCCGAAGCCAGAACCTCGGTGGAAGCGGCCGTGGCCGAAACCTTGGCCGAGTTTTTAGAGAAAAACCCCGGCGAGGCTCGCACCATTTTAGAAAAAACGATATTAGCTAAAAAGGCCCGCGAAGCTGCTAAAGCCGCCCGTGACACCGTTATCAGAAAAGGTTTGCTGGAAGGTTTGGCTTTGCCGGGCAAATTGGCCGATTGTTCCAACCGCGACCCGGCTGAATCCGAAATATTTATTGTGGAGGGCGATTCGGCCGGTGGCTCAGCTAAGCAAGCCCGCAGCCGGATTTTTCAGGCCATACTACCATTGCGCGGCAAGATTTTGAACGTGGAAAAGTCTCGTTTAGATAAGATGCTTGCCAATAAAGAGGTTAAGGCCCTTGTTATTGCTTTAGGCGCTGCCATTGCCGATGAATTTGATATAGCTAAAGTTAGATACCACAGAATTGTTTTAATGACCGATGCCGATGTAGACGGCGCGCATATTCGCACCCTACTTTTAACTTTGTTTTACCGTTACTTTCCTAGGATTATAGAACAGGGCTATTTGTATATTGCTCAACCGCCGTTATATCGATTACAAAAAGGCAAGGAGGTGAGATATGTTTATAGCGATGTTCAGAAAGAGGCGGCTATTGAGGAAATATCAAATATCAAATATCAAAAATCAAAAATTAAGATAAAAATAATGGGGAAAGAAGAGGGTGAGGAGACTTTAGAGGAATCCAGTGAGGGGGGAATGGGTGTGGGTGAAAAAGTGGCCGGAGTTAATATACAACGCTACAAAGGTTTGGGCGAGATGAACCCGGGACAGTTGTGGGAAACCACCATGGACCCGCAAACCAGAACGCTAAAACAGGTAATGGTGGCCGACGCCGAAGCCGCCGACAAGATTTTTGATATTTTGATGGGCTCGGAGGTTGGTCCACGCAAGCGTTTTATTCAGACACATGCTAAGACTGTTAAGAACTTAGATATATAAAAATATCAAAAATAAAATTCCCCCGAGGAGGAAAATAGTCCCGTCTTCGGGGCGTTAGAAACCGCAGGTTTCTAAAAGAAGGGGGTCGGGGGAATTTTGATGATCGTTTTTTGATATTTTGATGGGCTCGGAGGTTGGTCCACGCAAGCGTTTTATTCAGACACATGCTAAGACTGTTAAGAATTTGGATATTTAGTTTT
>CAYHXG010000057.1:0-4107 GCA_964360575.1 uncultured Candidatus Saccharibacteria bacterium
CCGAATTTAATTTTAAATCTTATTCCATACAAACTTCTCGCGAAGAAATTCAAATTTCTGGTTCTGCTACATTAGCAAATTATGTTTCGGAAACTGGTGCAAATATTTCTGCTACAAAAATTAAATTTGATTCTAGCTTTTCGGCTTTGGTTAGCCCTAACCAAGAATTAAAAATAATTGTTACGCCCGCATCCAATGTTAGCGGAGTAATTTATGTTAATAGTCGTTCCATATATGGTTTTGAAGCCCGCGATAATTCTGTAATTGATGTTGGTGCTAAATTCGATTTCATTGTTATAGGTAAAAAAAGAAAGGCAGAAGAAGTTTTTATCTCATCAGTCCCATTAGATCCCATTACGCCCGTTGAAGATTTAGAATCTCCAGCAGAAGAGACAATACCAACTAACGAGGAAGTAATTTTATTTACGGAAGAATCAGTACAAGAACCTTTAGATTCAACTTCACCATCTTCGACACCTGCGGTGGATTCGTCAAACTCACCACCTTCGGCAGGTTCGTCTGACTCACTACCTTCGGCCCTAGAAGAGCCTGTGCCCACACCAGAAACTGTAACTCCGGTTGAAGAACCTGCGCCTGTAGTTGAAGAAAATGGGATAAACGGGACAGAAGGGGGCGAAATGGGTTCGGAAATAAATCCATGATCAAACCACCACGAAATTCATATGGTTACCGGGAACTGCTGGTATATAAAAAAGCCAATGAATTGCAATTGGAGTTGTCCCATTTTGTTTCCCATTTTTCCCATTCCAAAACCCTTATTGCCCTTGCCGACCAAATGGAGCGCTCGGCTCGTTCCACAAAGCAAAATATAACTGAGGGTTGGAAGAGGAATTCTACGGCGGAGTATTATCAGTTTTTGGGTTACGCCGTTGCATCCAACGCCGAATTAGAAGAAGATTTTACGGATATTTGCAAAGGCCTGTACGAATCAAAGGGATTAAAAGGGGTATATATAAAGGGGTTAAAAGGGATGAAAGGGGAGGAATGGGAAAATCTAGAATCGGTGTCGTTTTACCCCCTTAACCCCATTTTGCCCCTTTGTCTCCAACTAAAACTCCGAGCCAGAGAATTAAATTATCTGCTGGATCGGCTACAAAATTCTTTGTTAGAAAAAATGAAAAAAGAAAAAACACTTTCTACGGCCGATAGGATAAGATCCAATTTTCAGAAAGAAGCAATAGAAAGGAAGGATCGTCAGAAATATCTGCAGGAAAAAGGTTGGGGCTAATCCACAGTTGGTTAAAATAAAATAGATGCTACAATGACTTGAATCAATGTCTTGCCGATACACTTCCGATACGTTTTCCGATCTTTTACCGATATTTAGCCGATAATAAGACCCTATAGGTCTGATAGGACCAATAGGACTAATATAAAAATAATCATGCAAATACCACAAAATATATTGAAAGAGCTAGAGGGAAAAAAAGCCCGTGCGCTCCTTGAAGAAGCGCCGCGGATTAACGCAGATCAAACGCTGATCGACGCGGAACAATCGCAGAATAATGCAGAACGTACGCGGATTAACGCGGAGGTTAACACAGAAAAAGAGGCGAGTTTAGCAGCTGTGGCCGCTCCGGAGAAAGAGGCCTTGGTGGAATCAAGGCCGATGATAGGTCCTCTACCTCTAAGGCCTGTAAGTCCTATAGCAGTTCCGCCTCTCTTAGAAGCGGAGACTCACTCCGCTGAAACTTTCCAAGGAGGGGTGTTTTTTGGTTATTTGGCCAAGTTGGCTGTCTTGGCGGCTGTATTTTTAACTCCAATATTCTTTTTTAACGCGTCGGATACGCTTAATTTACCCAAACAAATTTTGCTTTCAATTTTAGCTTTGGTAGGGCTCGGTGCTTGGATAGGTGAAATTGTAACTTCGGGTCGTGTGGCTTGGCAGAAAAATATTATTTTGTGGCCGATAGCTTTGATGGCGCTGGCTGTGATTTTTAGTTCGATCTTTTCTGGTTCTTTATGGATCAGTCTTCTGGGCGATGTTGGCAGATATTCGTCTTCTGGAGTTTCTATGCTCTCTTACATTATATTGGCTGTGGTGGGTTTGCAGGTGTTGGGGGGAGGGGTGGGAAAAGATGAAAAGATGAGGCTGGGAGAAATTGGAATTTGGGCATGGTTAGGAGGAATATTTTTAGCTTCTCTGTATGCCTTATTGCAGTTCCTTGGCCTAAATATTATTCCCGGCGAGGCTTATCAATCTAGAATTTTTAATACCGTAGGCAGTCCATTTAGTTTGGCGCTTTTGATTTTGTCGTCAGTGCCGTTTATGCTGGCCACTCTTTCTAAGGTCAGACCTTTTGGATTCCAAGGTCTGACCTTAATGATGATGCTCGCTGTTCAGTTTTTGACGGCGGCTGTGATTGATTTTAGAATTGGCTGGTTGGCTCTAGCAGTAAGCGCGATGGTGCTTGTTATAAAGGGTGTAATGGGAGAAAGGGGTTATCAGAATAAAGTGATGTTGCCATTGGCAGTCATCGTGGTAGCGGTGCTTCTGTGGTTTATTAGAGCGCCGCAGATTGAAGATTTAAATTTCCCTGCCGAGATCAACCCATCATATAAGGCCAGTTTTGATATTTTGGCCAAAAACTGGCGTGAGAAGCCGATTTTTGGTTCGGGCTTGGAAACTTATCCCTATGTCTATGCCAAGTTCAAAGATGCGGCTTTGAATCAAACCAACTATTGGGGCGTAAATTTTAACGATGCCACGGCCGAAGTTATTACTTGGGCCACTACCACTGGAGTTTTTGGCACACTGGTTTGGCTGGGGTTTGTGGCGATGGTTTTAAAAATAGGTTTAAGGGGAAGTAAAGGGAATAATGGGTTAGCAGAAGGCTTGCTCGCCAGCTGGATTTTTATTCTGGTTAGCAAATTTTTCTATTCCACGCCGCTCGCTTTGGAGTTTATGTTTTGGTTTCTGCCCGCCCTCATGTTGACGCGGATTAACGCTGATCCATTAGCGCGGATCAGCGCGGATTCTTCGTCCGAGTCTATCGGCGATGTGTGGAGCTATAGATTCCAGCAGGGATCGACTAAGACCTTGGCCATATTTTTTGCGCTCCTGGCGATGTTGGTGGTAACTTTGGCCGGCACATATTTTTCGATACGACGCTGGGGTGCCGAGAGAACTTTCGTTAAGGCAATAACACTGAATAATACCAATACAGCATCGGGTGAGGCTGATCAAAATGCTGAACAACTCAGTCAGAAAAGAAACGAGGTTTTGAATGGAATTTCTGCCGCTATAGTTTCTAATCCTTACGAGGTACGCTATTTTAGAGTTTTGGCACAGGCCTTGTTTCAAAAATTGAACGATAGTTTTGCCGAAATAAATAGTCGCCCCGAAGCCGAACGGAGAGCCAAACCGGAAGAAGCGGCTTTGATACAAAACTTAACCATAAGAACTATAAGTGCGGTCCAGCGGGCGGGAGTTTTGGAACCAAATAATGTAGGCGTGGTGGTGGATACGGCTGAATCCTACCGCGATTTGGTGCCGTTGGTTCAAGGCGCGGATGATCTGGCTATTCAAAATTACGAAAAGGCGAGCGAGCTAGAGCCAATAAACCCATTTGTTAAAACTCAACTGGGGCAACTGTATTTGATAAAATCCAATACGTTTAATCAGGGTTTAGAATTAGACAAAGAATTTTTGGATAAAGCTCGCGCTGTTTTAGAGGAAGCCATAAAGTTAAATCCTAACTATGCCAACGCTCGATATTTTTATGCTTTGATTCAGGATGTGGATGGTAAAAAACCAGAGGCGCTTCAAAACTTTTTGATTTTGCGCCAAACAAATCCCAACAATCAATTGATCGCCCAAATTGTAGCTAACTTAGAACAGGGTTTGCCGGCTCTAGGTGTGCCGCCTCGACCCGCCACGCCACCACAATCGCCCAAAGCCGAGGAGGCGAAGGGAGTGCCGACAGCAAAATAAAAAATTAAATCTCAAAAATCAAAAATAGAAGACGGAATAAACCCTGCAACATCCGATGTTGCAGGGTTTTGTGTGGTGGGATATTCTAAACTTTGCGCGAAATTTCTTTGAGCGAAACTGACGCTCCGCCCCGCCGCCGCTCGCTTCGCTCG
>CAYHXG010000058.1:0-4107 GCA_964360575.1 uncultured Candidatus Saccharibacteria bacterium
CATCAATACGCGTTGTCCTTAGGAAAAACCTTAAGGATAGTTACCGGAATGATCCTGGAACGGTAATTTTTGAAGAATTAGGTGTCGCACATGGCGCCGCTAGGGTTGATATAGCCGTTGTAAACGGAATAATGCACGGCTATGAAGTGAAAAGTGACTTAGACACTTTGCGTCGTTTGCCCGAACAAATGAATAAATATAATTCGGTTTTTGATCAGGTGACCCTGGTTGTTGGGCAAACTCATTTACACGAAGCAATGAAACTCGTTCCCGATTGGTGGGGAATTAAAATTGCGAAAGTCGCAAATTCTGACGATGTGGTTTCTTTTAGCAATATACGAGAAGCGGAAGAAAACCCCAATCAAGATATTGTTGCTATCGCGGGTCTTTTATGGAGAGAGGAGGCGCTTAGTATTTTAGAAGAGATTGGACGGGCAGATGGAGTGCGTTCTAAGCCAAGAAAAGTAATTTATGAACGCTTGGCTGAAGCGTTAAGCGGCAAAACTCTAAAAGCAAAAGTCAGGGAACAATTGTGCTCTAGGACAAATTGGCGATCTGGTGAGCGGTTAGCGCTAAGTGGTGGTTAATTCCAGCCGTTAACCAATTTGTTGCATTTCCAGTTTTTTTTGACTTTAGGTCTTTGCCCTTCTCTACTATATAAGCATCTCCGAAACTGAAATTTGCTCCGCAAAATACTTTTCTAAATTTTTGATCTTGGGATAGCAACTGAGCATTCGCTAAGTATTGAACGGATTTTCCTTTTTGTCCCCGCAAAATTAGCCATCTATCAGTTATTGTGTATCTTATACTAGCGCTTGGAGCGAAAAAACGAACAGATTCCCTATAAATAGGATGTTGAATTGTGTAATCTGCAAAAGACGGCCGGCGCTTTAGCGTTTTAGAATGTACTTGGGATAACCAGTTATTCCAATCTAATCTTTTCCTGTAATTTTCGCCGACTTCACAATCAGTTAAATCTACAGGAAATGCCCCGCTGGCGAAGATAAAAGTTCTCCACTTCGATAGATTGGGGATGTTTTGGCTTGCGTCTCCAAATTTAGAATACTTATCCTCGTTCTCATATGTATCTTTTAGGTCGACTAATAAATCGATGTCTTTTTCTGTTAAGGTGCTGGTCTCTAAGAAATCCCCGATTTCTTTAGACAGTTTTTCAATATCCTCAAGATCCGCGCACACTAACCGGAGGCATAATCCGTGACTATGTTTTTTTGCTAATAAACTAGCCTCTCGTTTAATTTCCTGGTCAGAGCTCAAGTTAATAACAGGAATCAAAAAGAGTCCCAAGCTTTCTCCGGCCGTCAGAATTTGATTTAAACCTTCAATTCTTAAAGCAGGCGTATATATCAAACTAAAATCTAAGAATGCCGGTGTTTTCCCCCATGCTTTTAGAATCTCTTCTGGAACTTTAGGTATTTTTGTTTTGAAGCTTGATATTACCTCCTCCAGTTGCTCATTCCGGGTTTTCTCTCTTTCTCCTTTTTTGGGAGGTTTTGGAGTAGGCATTACTAGCTGGATTAAAGGAGATATGAGACCTTTTTCTTTTATGCCTAATTTCTCCAATGCTTGTTGTTCAGCAGGTTTCCATTTTAATACCGGCACATAGTGTTTTGAAGTAAACATGTTATTTGTCCCAGCGATTATTAGGAAAATGTTTTCTTACTTTTGCTTTATTGACAATAATATTTAGATACTGATAACTCTCACCTTCGTATCTCATTTTCCCGGCAACAATCGCTATGTGAACATTTAGTTCTCTTGCAAGGCTTTCGGCTGCAATCGGAGAGGGAATTAATTTTGCAGGACTATTTTCCCATTTATTTTGTGGCACAAGAGATTCTCCTGCTAATCTATCCGCCTCAATTTCTTTTTCGTCGCTGGTGTCTGGGTTATCTAAATCGTCATAGAAAAAGTTAACATTTTGATTGTAATGCAATGATACATGCGCTAGTTCATGCATAAGATTAAACCAAAAATTATCGAGGCGATCATATCTGATAGTCAGTCCAATAATGGGGTGCTTTTTATCAATCATAATTGTTGCGCCATCAAGGTATGTTTGAGAGAAGTGAGGTTCTACTATAAGAGCAATGCCATGCTTTTTCAAAAAATCCTGTGCTAAAATTGGCCCGTTTTCCTTAACACTAAGGTGCGCCACCTCTTGCATAAATGCTAAATCAACGACTCCGGATTTGAATGAGGACGCATGTTTCATTTTCTTTGCTTTTTTAACAACCGCGGCTGACCATGCAATAAGAGCATGTTTGTCCATCGGGCGCGTCGATCTGTAGTTAGTTTTACGAAGCATCCCAAGAAAAAGGGCTGGCGATCCGATTGGTTGGAAGAACTTTTCCATCAGAGTTTTTATATCCGATGTTTTAGATAATTTATCTCCAAAGTACCCTCTGACACTCATCTGTTTTAATGGGAAGCGATCCCAGACAATATTATCTGTATTTCTAAACTCATCTGGTTCCTTGAGCAAAACTTTTGAGGGGATACCCAAACCAGCTTCCAAAGATCGTATCATTGAAATCGTTAAGGAGCGTTTGCGGGATAAAACTTCCGATACTTTACTTCTGCTACCGATAAAGGGCACTAAATCAGCGGGTTTTAAATTCGCTTGTTCCATGCGGAATAAGATAGCATCAACTGGATCGGGTAGAGATTCCGGATAAATATTTGATTCGTAATCTTCGACAAGGGTCGCCAAGAGATTTAATTTATCCGCATCTTCGGATCCCGGTTCGGGAGCGCGATTCATGAGCTCCTCAATCATAGCCAGAGCTTCTTTGTAATCTTTTTCAGTTTTTATTACTTTAATTTTGTTCATGGTTTTTTATATTTAAATTACTACCACTTCATATACTCTTGATGCGTTCCGATATTTGTTATTAAAATGACTCCATTTTTGTAATCAATCCGCACCTTTAATCTGTATCTGTTACCCCTCAAGTCAAAAATGACATAATTTTCCTTCAGAATACTTGCTTTCGGGTACCGGCGCTTCACATCCTGCGGAGTTTGCCATTTTGCCTCCTTTGCTTCGGCAAACCACGAGTCGACATGGGAGCACACATCCGGGTGCTTCAATTTGAAATCCTCTAATTTTGGTTTGCCGTTGATTATCATGTTCTATATCGATGGGCACTATTACATTTAAAGATGTTCCCATATTGGGAAGTATATTACAAGTAGCGTTAGGGTGTCAATAGGGTTACCAAGGGAAAAGAAGGGGGCGGCGTCGGTAGATTTTTCCAGCCATAAGTGCTATCGTGGCGGTAATGAGCACTTCTATTCAGAAAATTAAGCGGGTGCCTTTGCGGGAGCTCTGGCGCAAGGAAGACAAGGATTTTACGAAATGGCTGGAGGAGCATATTGATTTTTTAAACGACGCAATCGGCTTTGATATCACCATAGAATCCCGCGAAGAAAAAGTCGGGCCCTTTAAGGTTGATTTATACGGCGAAGACAATTTCGGCAATAAGGTGATTATTGAAAATCAGCTGGAAAAGACCGATCACAATCACCTCGGGCAACTTATTACCTACCTCACCAATCTTGGTGCCAATATCGCCATTTGGATTTGCAAAGAGCCAACAGAAGAACATGCAAAAGCCATCGATTGGCTAAACGAGGTTTCGCCGGACGATATTTCTTTCTATCTCATCAAATTGGAAGCTATTAAGATCGGTGACGACTCGCCGGCGGGCCCGCTGTTTACAGTCATCAAGCGTCCCACAACGGAAAAGAAGCAGATCGGGCTGGAGAAAAAGGAATATGCTCAAAGACATGTATTTCGAGAGAAGTTCTGGGCGCAGTTACTCGCGGAAATGAATAAAAAGAACTCACTATTCGCGAATGTCAGCCCTAGCACTGAAAACTGGATCGGCATCGGGATGGGCCGAGGCGGCTTTAATCTTAATCTTGTTATTTCAAAAAAATACGCCCGAGCTGAGATTTACATAAACCGAGGCGAAACGGAAGAAAACAAGAAAGCATTTGATTCCCTTTACAACTTTAAAGATGAGATCGAGAAAGAATTCGGCGGCAAGTTAACTTGGGAGCGGATGGAAGACAATGTAACTT
>CAYHXG010000059.1:0-4099 GCA_964360575.1 uncultured Candidatus Saccharibacteria bacterium
TTCTACTCAAGGATTTTGGTGGAAAGGTGCGTTGGCAATCATATTAGGATTCATTTTGTATAAGCTCGTAATCAACAAAGTATAATCGCAATTCCGTTATTATCTGATTCCAATTCGCACGGATGTAGTACACCTTCCCCAAAGGGTAACCCTTTGGAAGTGATATAATATTGTTGATGTTTAAAAATAAAATAATCCTCTTGTTTTTGGTCGCCGCGGCGGTTGGGGCGATTGTTTTTTACTATGACCGCTGGCCTGTGGTGGCAGGATCAGTAAGAACAGAACTAGATTCTCTGCTTGCCAAACTAACTCGTGTGGAAAAGCGTGTAATGTATTCGGCTCAAGCTTTAGCACCCTTTAGAAAAGATTTTGATGTGGCATTGCGCGTACCTTTTCATAAACAGGAGCATGCTTTGTCATGCGAAATCGCCGCTCTAAAAATGGCTTTAAATTTTTATGGCGTGGCCGTAAGCGAAAGCGATCTTTTGCGCGATTTACCTTTTAGTGCCAAAACTTCGCGGGGAGAAGGCAATATTTGGGGTGATCCCGATAAAGGTTTTGTGGGCAATATAGACGGAAAAATTCCTAACGGGGGTTATGGTGTTTACGAACAGCCAATAATAGATTTGGCTTTGCAATATCGCGAAGCCAAAAAAATGGAAGAAGCCACTTTGGCCGATGTTTTAAACAAGGTTCAAGGTGGGCACCCTGTGATTGTGTGGGGGTCGCTCGCTTCTGGTAAAAATATTTCTTGGTTAACGCCCGAAGATAAATATATTAAGGCAATTTACGGTGAGCATACACGAGTGGTTATTGGCTACAGAGGTACGCCTGGGGACCCTAAATATATTTTACTCTTGGATCCCATCTATGGCCGGGTGACTATGTCTAAAAACAAATTTTTAAAAGACTGGGCGCTGTTGGATAATAAAGCCGTAGTAATTTATTAAGATAGTTTTTGGTTAAACACAAAACTTAGTAACTAAAACAAATAACTATAACCAAGAACCAATAACCAAAAACTTCAATGGATTTCCTTAGGCGTCCCTTAGCTATAACCGATATAGAAACCACCGGCTTTGATGCCGATATTCACGAAATTATTGAAATCGGTTTGATTTTGGTGGATCAACAAACTTTAAAAACAAAGGATGAATGGTCGGTTAAAGTTAAACCGCGTCGTTTGCGTACGGCTGCCGAGAAAGCGTTAAAAGTGGCTGGCTACAACAAGTTAGACTGGCTCAAAGCTATTTCGCTAAAAGAGGTGATGGAAATTTATTCCAAAAAAACAAAAAATGCTATTTTTGTAGCGCAGAATTCTTTTTTCGATTGGTCGTTTTTAAGCCAAGCTTTCAAAGAAACCGGGGTAGAGGACCACATCGATTACCACCGTGTGGATTTGTTTACTATGGGTTGGGCTAGGGCAGGTAAATTAAAAGGGCTTAAAAAATTTACGCTAAAAGAGATGTGCGAATATTTTAATATTGAACCCGAACCCATGCCTCACCGCGCCCTAAACGGCGCCAGAAAAGCCTATGAGGTTTTAAAGAAGCTTTGTGAGATATAGTGTACATCCTTCAAGGGTTGGTTTTATTTAGAATCTGTATTCCACTCTGTTGAAGTGGGGCTTCAATAGAATCTGTATCTTAGTAGAGTTATTATTCCTTTTATCCCATCTAGTGCCCTAATTTTCTTGCCTTCGTTAAATTTGCGGGGGTAGTAGTGAATGGGCACCTCTTTTATTTGGTAACCCATTTTTAATGTTTTAACGGTTAGTTCCATTTCCAATTCAAACCCGCGGCTTTGGATGTCTATTTTCTTTATGATTTCGGTGGGAAAAAGTTTGTAGCAAGTGTAAACATCGGTCAAGTTGGTCCCAAAGAACAAGTTGACCAACCAGTCCAAAATTTTAGAGCCGATTACGTAATGTGAATAACCCCGCCGTTCGGGCTTTAAATTGCGCGAACCATAAACCGCGAGGTCACGATGATCGCCGAGTTCATTAAGCAGGTTTTGTATCTCGGCCGGATCGTATTCCAAGTCGGCGTCTTGAACAATGACGGCATCACCCGTGGCCGATTCAACTCCAGTCCGAATAGCCGAACCCTTACCGCGGTTTTGGCTGTGAGAAATCAGCCGCAAATTTTCCTTGTCTGCCGAAGCCCTTCGGTCTGAGACCTCAGGGTCGAAGACTTTAGCGAAGGCGGAAATTTTACCTTTGGTATCATCGGTTGAACCATCGTCCACCACAATAATTTCCTTCTCCCAACCGTAATAATTCTGCGCGACAACTTTATCTAGAACGCTAGCGATGGTTTTTTCTTCGTTGAAGGCTGGGATTAAAATTGAAAGCTTCATTTAGTTTACTTTGATTTTAAGCGTTTGGCCGTATTTGGCGATTATATCTTTATTTATTTCGTTATTTTTTAGTAAAATCACCACCCGGCTGTCGGCAAATACAGTTTTCCATTCGGGATCTTCCAGGATTCTTGCAAAAAAAGCCTGGCCCCACGGTGTGTAATCTCGATACGAAAAGATTATAGCATTAAACTTATAAAGGGCACTTTTTTCATCCCAGGTTTTTTTGCTGGTCTGCATGGGTATATAGGTGCTGGCAAAGAAATCGGTCGGGTAAGCCTCGGGGCGGTTATCGGTAAAAACTTTTTCGCCAGTGGGCAAGCCATAAATCAAATAACCGCCAATGTCGTAGTTATTAAAAATTGGCCCCGTTAATTTATTTTCCCTAAAAAATTCCAGCGCTTTTTCATTATCTTTTTCTAGACCCAGTTGGAGGTTTTGAGATTTAGGGTAAAGAGTACCGAGTTCGCCCGAGAGAATAATAAGAATTACCAATATTAGTGTGGTAATGGCGGTACGGTTAAGCCAATTAGCAGTTGCTGTTTTTAGATTAAAAGTTTGAGCTAGATTACCCGCGGCCATGGGTAAGGCAAAAAGGCTAAAGATAGTAAAATTGCGTATAGCGAGCCAGGCGGCTACACTAAAACCGAGGGTGAAAATTATGTCTGTGGTCAGATTTTTTTTAAGGTCTGACCTTGATGACAAGGTCAGACCTTTACTACCCGATAACCACAGTCCTATTCTGGCCGCCAAGCTTAAAATCAAAATCAAAAAAGAAATTTTAAAAACGAAGTAATTGGGGTTGGGCAGGATTTTTTCTATAAACCAGACGGTTTGGTTTTCGGCCAAGCGGTAGCCAAAGTTTTGAAATATGGAAAAGGGCGCCAAAGCTCCATCAAGCCCGTGCGGGTTTATTAGGCTGGCGACTAGAGTCAAGAGAAAAATTAGACCCAGCCTTTTGGCCGCCGCCCAGTTTTTTAGAATTAGACTTTCCAGCAGAAAAGTCCCGACTATGATGAACCCCAGAAAAAAATAAATGTGCAGATTGACCCAGAGTATCGTAAGAACCGGCAGTATCAAAAGATTTTTCCAAGATATTTCGCCGTCACGGTATTTAAGCATCAGCCACCAAAATATTCCGCCGAAAACATAGCTAAAAACCTCGGGGCGGATTTCGTCGCGTTCCAAAAGCAAAGGGATAACTAGCACCGAAAGTAACCCTGCCCAGCCGGTGCTGGCTCTCTTTGTGGCTATATTAAAAAAAATAAAAAAAGCGGTTAAGCTCGCGGCAATAAAAAAAATATGGAGCCCTGTAAAGCCGGAAAATTTCCAAACCAAGTAATATATTACGCCTCCCAGCCAGTGATGATTGGCGGCGGGGAAATCAGGGTAGGTGTAGGAGTAAAAATTAGTTTTTAAAACCTCAAAGTTACCGGCCAAAAGCGCTTCGCCGTTTCTTATGTGCCGGCCTAAATCGGCCGTAACCAAATTGACGGGTTTAGCCAGAAGCAAGCCATAGGCCAAAAGCACTAAAATTGGAACAAGAATTTTGGGCAGCGAATCTAATTTATTAATCATGTGGGGCAAAACTAGCTATGGATTTGCCAGAACACAAATCTATGTGGATAACCCAGTAGAACAACCCGGTAGTGAGCTTGCTCTACTACTGGGTTGTCTTACTGGGGATAACTTTATATTCTGCTTAGTGTAAAATTAAAGCATAACATTGTTAGACACAAGA
>CAYHXG010000060.1:0-4083 GCA_964360575.1 uncultured Candidatus Saccharibacteria bacterium
GTATAAGGGTTCGTTACGTTTACCCCGATAGGGCGCGGGTGTAATGTAGGGCGCATCGGTTTCCAAGAGAATCCGCTCCAGCGGAATGGATTTTATAATCTCATCGTAATCGCGCGCAAAGGTTACCACACCACCAAAAGTAAAATAAAAACCCATATCCAAAAGTTGGGTAGCTTGCGGTAATTCGCCGCTAAAAAAATGAATAATTCCTGGAGGAGAGACAAGGGACATGCGGCAAGCGACAAGGATATCGACAAGATCAGAGAAAGCATTTCTACAATGGATCATTAATGGTTTCCGGAGTTCATAAGCCAATTCTATTTGTTGTATAAACGCCTCTTTTTGTTTTTCTTTTACTTCTTCCTTAATTCCTAATTCATCATTCGTAATTCTATAGTAATCTAGACCGCATTCTCCTATCGCGACAACCTTGGGATGCTGAGCCAAATTTTTGTAAGCATCGTAATCAAAAACCTCGCCTCTGCTTGTGAAGCTCTGATCTGCGCCGAGTTCTTGAGAATCATGAAAAGATTTGTCGGTGTGGATAGGATGCAGACCCACTGTGGCGTAGATACCTTCGGGATATTTTTCCGCGAGAGCCACAGCCTCTTTGGAGGTACCTAGTTGCGTACCTACGTTAACCATCCATATTCCAGCAGCTAAAGCACGTTTAATAACAGATTCCCTATCTTCATTGTAGGCTGCAAATTGAACATGGGTATGGGCGTCTATTAAACTTGGTTCTTGTAACATGAAACTTGAAACCTTCAGACAAAAGAAAGAAAAATCAATTTAAACGAGGAAATAAGTTCTCGCCTTTTTTAAAATTTATAGTGGATTCTGGCTTGTTTTCCGAAGCATGAGAGAACCAAATTTGTTTTCTAATTTTTTCGCCCGTTTCCGGCAAAAATGGTTCCGCCAAATTAAGCACCACACCAAGTAAATAACCAGCGTTAGCTAAAACCTTTCTAAACTGCTCCGCATCTTTTAATTCCCAGGGTTTGTTTTCGTTAATATACCTGTCGCCGAAAGAAATTAAACTCCAGATAGCCCCCACAGCTTCGTGAAGCTTGATCTCGGCCAGGGCCGATTCATATTTTTCATAAACGTTGCCACATATTTCTTTAACCTCGGCCGTTATATCACCCGCAAAATCAAACATAAGCGGGCTTATTTTTTCGCCCAAAGCCACTGTGCGTGCCACCAAATTACCAAGACCGTTAGATAAATCGGCAGTATATCTATCTTCAAATTTTCTTAAACTAAAGTCTCCATCGTCGTAAGAAGAAATTTCTCGTAAAAGATAATAGCGTAGAGCATCAGTGCCATATTTTTTAACAAGCGGCACTGGATCCACGATATTACCCGAACTTTTAGACATCTTCCGGCCCTCCACCGAAACAAAACCATGCGCAAAAATGGATCGGGGTAGGGCGAGACCAGTCGCTAAAAGCATACCGGGCCAAATAACAGCGTGGAAACGAGAAATATCCTTACCAATAACATGGAGATCGGCCGGCCAGAACTTCTGAAATCTTGTCACTTGTTGCTTGTCACTTGTCGCTTCGTTGTAACCCAAAGCCGTAATGTAATTAGTTAAAGCGTCGCACCAAACATAAATGGTTTGATTGGGATCGTTGGGCACAGGTATGCCCCAAGATAAATCCTTTTTGGGCCTAGAAAAACTCACATCTTCCAAACCCGATTCTATAAAAGATAAAATCTCGTTTTTGCGGGATTCCGGAATTATTCGCAATTCATCGTTCTTAATTCTTGATTCGATTTCCTTTTGGTATTTAGACAACTGAAAAAACCAATTTTCTTGTTCCAGCTTTTCGGGTTCTTTTTGATGTTCGGGGCAGCGGCCTTCCATTAAATCCTTTTCGGTTTTAAAAGATTCACAACCCACACAATATAGCCCTTGATATTTTTTCTTATAAAGATCTCCCGCCGTCAATAATTTGTTCCAAAATTTTTGCGCACCGGGCCAATGCCGAGTTTGGTCGGACGTGCGAATAAAATCATCCCAAGAAAGATTAAGAAGCTTTTTTAACCCTCTAAAACTTTCGGCGTTTTCGTTAACAAAAGACTGAGTATCTTTCCCGGCTACCTCGGCTGCCCGGAAAATTTTAAGGCCATGTTCGTCGGTGCCAGTTAAAAAGAAAACTTCGTCACCCTTAACCCGGTGGTAGCGCGCCAAAACATCGGCCTCGACTTTCTCTAAGGCGTGGCCAATGTGCGGTTTAGCATTAACGTAATCTATAGCAGTGGTAATATAAAATTTGTTCATTTATTAAAAAATAAAATTATAATATCTAAATTCTAAACAATAACCAAATTCCGATTCTCCAAATTTAAAACATTGTGATTTGTAATTTGTTTAGAGTTTAGTGCTTAAGATTTAGAGTTTTATTAGAAATTAGAAATTTAGCATTAGTCATTTTTATCATCATGATGGTGTCCAAAATCTTTTATTAGTTCCACCAAAACTACAGCCACCGGCACCGCTAAAACTATGCCGGGTATGCCAAAAAGTTCGGCTCCCACCAAAATAGCAATAATAACAACCACTGGGTTAAGACCGATAACCCGGTTCATTACGTTGGGCACTATCACATGATTTTCTAATTGATGCACGATGGTATATATCAAGACTATCCAAAGCGCCACTATCGGGGATTTTAACAAACCAAATAAAACTGCGGGAATGGCTGCTAAAATCGGCCCAAAAATTGGTATTATTTCTAAAACCGCCGCTATTAAAGAGAGAAGTACCCTATGCTGAATACCAAATATAGCCAGACCAATATAAACTAAAACGCCAACGAGAATGCTCAAAACCAACTGGGCCTGCAACCAGCGGCCCAATTTCTGTTGGGCTCGAGCCCATAAACCCAAAATATAGGGTTGCTTTTCTTTAGGCGTAACCGCTCGCAAAAAAATAGTAATACCATGCTCTTGCGCCGAAAGATAAAAAGAAATTACAACAACAAATATGGCTGAAACCACTCCGCCAAAAACTTCTGTGGTAGCGCCAAAAATATTACCCGAAACATGTGCGAGATTATTGCTAATCTCTAGTAAACTATCTTGGACCTTATCTAGAAATTGTTCGTATTGAGGCGCGGTGTCGCGAATGACATTAAAGAAGGTGTTTATTTTATCAAAATAGAGCGGCGCCACCAACGACAAATTATCGAGTTCGCCGGAAAGAGGTGAGACTATAAAATAAAGTATGGTACCTAAAATTGAGAAGGCTAGAAAATAGATTCCGAAAACGCCCAGAGTGCGCGGAATATTTTTCTTTTGCAGATAATTGGCCAGTGGTGTAACTGCAGCCGCGATTATAACCGAAAACAAAATCACCGCAATTACATCGCGAATTAAGTAAAGCAAAGCCGCGCCGAGCACAATGGCGAAAGCGCGGAACAATGTTTCTGTGGTTATACTGTTATCTACGTGGGAATTTTCTGGCTTCAAAATTTTAATATCCCTTCAAAGCCTGCTTCGTCCTTTAGCGGGCCAATTACGGCCAAGTTGAGATTCTTGTTTTGAAATATGTCTTCGGCCACATTCTTTAGATCAGCCGAAGTAACCTTGTCCATCATACTGAACTTCTGTTCCACTGTCAATATATCGTTCGTTAGCACCTCCTGCAAGCCGAAAAACGAGGCAATGTCATCGGAAGTTTCTAAACCCAAAAGGGTGCCACCTTTTACAAAATCTTTGGCTTTTTGAAGTTCCTTTTCCTCTACCCCTTCGGCTTTTATCTTCTTGAGTTCGGTCATGATGGCCGTTACCGCCTCAACAACTCTAGCTGTATCAACACCCGAACTAACTTCAAAGTAACCATGATCAGTAGAGAGCGAGGATGAAGCCCGAATATAATAACCCAAACCTAGTTCGTCACGGATTTTAATAAACAAACGCGAAGACATGCCGCCGCCTAAAATAGTAGCGAGTAAACCCAAAGCCCAGCGGCGCGGGTCAAACACATTATAAGCCCGCACCCCTAAAACCAAATGGCATTGATCGGTATTTTTATTAAAAACTTTTATTTGCGGCTCGCTTTGGGCTTCGTGG
>CAYHXG010000061.1:0-4063 GCA_964360575.1 uncultured Candidatus Saccharibacteria bacterium
TATCTGCCAAACCCTTCGACTCGCGGACTCGCTCAGGGTCTTTGGCCAATATCAAATCTTGGCCAAAGAAAAAGGAGCGTTCGTTTGAACGCTCCGTTCCGTAACTCTGACTTCGAGATCAAAGATATTGGATAGAAACTATCACTCCAACAAAAGAAACCACCAGCGTCACGGCGAAAAAGGCCAACACCCGTTTCATTCCACGAGGGATGATCTCTAGTCGACCAGTGATGGCCAAAGCGACAATCCCTCCAATCAAGATTACCGCGGACACCATAAACACATTTCTTGATATCACCAAAACTATATCCGCCACCTGACACCTCCTTGGTTAGGGATGAGTGATTCTGTGGATGCCACGCCGTAGAAGCATATTGATGTCTACATCCAAGTCTAAGAGATAATTATCGCCGGCGTACTGCCCTGTAGAAACATTGGGCAAATACTCCACGTCGTTGACCGTTTCATAGACAGTCTCGCCGGCCCGCGGCCCCAGCCAAGGTTTGTAGTGATATTTCTCTCCCAACACCGTTCTAGAAACAGTACGGGTAATCACCATTGGCCGCCCGATTAGACCCCCCGACATGGTCTTGTTGAGTATGAACAATGTATAAGTCCGGCCAGGATAAAGAAGGTTCACCAGTTCTGTGTTACCCTCCGTATCTTCATCAGGGTGTTCACGGCTGACTGGCGGATCCAAGTAAAACTCACCTATGGGGTAGGACACCAAAGCCGGCAGGCCACTTGAGTCAAAAACAAATAACTGATCATAGGAGTGGTGGCCGTCATAAACTGCCACCTCTCGATAGACCCCAGGCGAACGATTCACAAAGAGAACGTTGCCGGCCCGGGTTCGCTCGGGCCGATTGTCTTTGACCGGCTGAATATGGCTGTTGGGGCCAACCACCGGAAGATTGTAGGTATAGGTGGCACAGCCGCTCAAAAAGAGCAAACTCGCCACCAAAATGTTAAAGAGCTTCATAATACACCTCCTTTGTTATGAATTATGGTGTTTTTAGTCTTATTCTATAATACAAAATAAAAATGCCTTTGTCAAATAGATAACTTTATTGGTAAACTAATTACATATGGACGATATAACTCAACAACGCGACGATAAGTTAAGCGATATCCATCGCCAAGAAGAAGAATCCGCCACCGAACGCGCCGCCCAAAGTTTGGGCGTGAATTACATTAACTTGGCCGCCATTCCGGTGGAACGCGATAGTTTGCATTTTATATCGGAGACTGACGCCGAGCGAACGCGGACAATTGTGATTCAAAAGAAGGGGCAAGTTTTAAAAATTGGGGCAGTGGACCCAGCTAACGAAGAATCAAAACAAATCGTAGCCAGATTAAAATCTCAAGGTTTTGGTGTAGATATTTTTATGATCTCAAACTCCTCCTTTAAAAAAGCTTGGGGCGAGTTTAAATTCCTGCCGGCGCAAACCAAGGGTGCCTCCACCTCGGGCGAAGTTTCGCTGGCTGACATTGAAAACCTTAAAAAAGAGTTAACCACTTTCGCCGCGCTTAAGGAAAAAATATCAAAAATTGACCAAAGCAATACCAGCACCCTACTCGAAATATTTTTAAGCGCGGCCCTAACCTTGGAGGTTTCCGACATTCATGTAGAACCACAAGCCAATCAGGTTCAGATCCGTTTTCGCTTGGATGGTGTTCTGCAGGACGCCGGTGCCATAACAAAAATTTCTTACGATTCTGTGCTTTCAAGAGTTAAACTTCTCTCTGGCCTAAGATTGAACGTACAAGATATTCCTCAAGACGGCCGATTCACAATAAAAGAAGCGGGGATAGAAATTGAAGTTCGCGTCTCCATTTTACCCGGTGCTTATGGTGAATATATTGTTTTAAGAATTTTAAATCCAAATACAATCAAATTAGATATTAAAGACTTGGGTCTTAAAGATTACTTGTGGCAAAAGTTGGAACTAGAACTTAAAAAACCCAACGGAATTATTTTAGTAACCGGCCCTACCGGTTCGGGTAAAACCACTACACTTTATGCTTTCTTAAAATATTTAAATAAGCCCGGCATAAAAATAATTACCTTGGAAGACCCTATAGAATATCGCTTAGCCGGTGTAGATCAATCACAAATAGAACCAGAAAAAGGTTACACTTTTGCCCAAGGGTTGCGTTCCATTTTGCGCCAGGACCCCAATGTTATATTGGTAGGAGAAATAAGAGATGAAGAAACAGCCGATGTGGCCTTGCACGCGGCCTTAACCGGCCACTTGGTTTTTTCGACCTTGCACACCAATGATGCTGTGGGTGCTATACCCCGCTTTTTAGACCTCAACGCCAAGCCGCAAATTTTGGCCTCGGCTCTAAATGTAATTATTGGACAAAGATTGGTCAGAAAACTATGCCCGGGCTGCAAGAAAGTTTCTGCTGAAACAAGTGGTCTACTGGAAAAAATCAAAAAAAATCTAAGCGGGGTGCCGCAAGATATATTACCTAAAGAGACTACAATCTATGAAGCAGTGGGCTGCCCTAAATGTGGTAATACTGGTTATAAAGGGAGGATCGGGGTTTATGAAATTTTGTTTACAAATGACACATTAAAAAAATTAATGGCTGCAAACCCATCCAATCAAGACATTCTGGCCAAGGCTCAAAAAAATGGTTTCATTACTATGCGCCAAGATGGTCTTATGCGTGTACTTTCAGGCGAAACTACATTAGAAGAAATAGATAGAGTGACTGGTGCTGGGGTCTAATCTTAACCGAGTTTATACTCATTATTTCCACAAGTTACCCACATTTTTATCGCGTTTTTGCTCGCTATATCAACTTTTAACCATTTGAGGTGTGGGAGGAACTTGACGCGAATATAATTAAGGATTAAAATATAGATACAGTCAATCGGGCCACCAGGCCTGTAGGCAAAGGGAACTTGGCTCAGTTTAGGACGGTATGGTTTGACCTTGTGTTGGACTGAACCTATCCTCAACCAGGTTTTCTCCCTGTGTTTCCCAAGATTCGGGGGTTACCCCGAGAGTGCTTTGCACTCGGAGGGTTTGCCTGCAGACCTTTCGGCCTGATTTTTTACCCAGCACCTTTTTGAATCAAAAAGGTGCTGGATTTTATTTACATCAGGGTTGTATACTTGGTTTATGTTGACCACACCTAAAACCCAACCAGAGGACAAGAATTTGGATTTGACCTTGCGCCCAAATACATTAGAAGAATACATTGGCCAAAATCAGATTAAAGAAAACTTAAACATATTTTTGAGCGCAGCTAAAAAACGGGGCGAGGTCTTGGAGCACATACTCCTCTACGGCCCGGCTGGCTTAGGCAAAACCACGCTCGCCTATATTATAGCCAGAGAACTTGGGAAAAATATAAAAACAACTTCGGGGCCGGCCTTGGAAAAATCCGGGGATCTTGGCGCCATTTTAACTAACCTAAAGGAGGGTGACGTTTTATTTATAGATGAAATTCATCGATTAAATAAAGTGGTAGAAGAGATGCTTTACCCCGCTATGGAAGATTTTGTTTTTGATATTGTGATTGGCAAAGGGCCATCAGCTAAAACCATCCAATTAAAACTGCCGCGTTTTACCTTAATTGGTGCCACCACCAGCATTGGTAATTTAACTTCCGCTTTTAGAAGTCGCTTTGGTGCCACCTACAGATTAGAATTTTATGAAAATAGCGACATTGAAAAAATATTGAAGCGTTCGGCCAAAATTTTAAAAATTAAAAGCGAGGAAGCTGGTTTAAAACTTATTGCCGAGCGTAGCCGCCAAACTCCGCGAGTAGCCAACCGCCTTTTAAAAAGGGTACGTGATTACACCGAGGTTAAGGCCAATGGTGTTGTTAAAAAAGATATAGCCGCAAAGGCTCTCCAAATGCTCGCCGTGGATGAACTGGGTTTAGAAAGCGCCGATAGAAAAATTCTCGAAACCATTGCCAAAAAATTTAACGGCGGGCCTGTGGGTGTGCAAGCTTTAGCCGCGGCTACCGGAGAGGAAGAGAACACTATTCTCGAGGTCTACGAACCATATCTTTTGCAAATTGGGTTTATTAACCGCAC
>CAYHXG010000062.1:0-3990 GCA_964360575.1 uncultured Candidatus Saccharibacteria bacterium
ACTTTTCTGTATTTGTTACTTCTATGTTTCTTTTTTGATGTTTTTCTTTACTTATGTAGCCTTTACCTATAAGAGCATCCAAATGTTGGCTAATAGTGGCCGAAGAGGTGAGTTTAAAATGTTTGCCAATTTCCTTATGAGAAGGGGCATAGCCTTTCTTATTTTTATACTTAGTTACAAAATCAAGGATTTGTTTTTGCCTTGGAGTTAAATTGTTCATAACTTAATTATACTATTTTCAATACCGAAAATTAACCGAAAGTTATCCACAGTTTGGTATAGTTTAATTTGTTGATTTTGATTTGTTATTTTGCTAGTTTTAAGAAAATGAATGCATCAAAGTTACTAAATATATTAGAAGATATATTAGCTGAAGAAGATAGTTATAAAATCAATGCACAAATTGATCAGCTTTTTACTTTTATTAAACAAAATAATATCGAGCAAGCAGATCTTAAGAAAAATGAGATCTTTAAAATTTTAGATGATAGTGTGGCAAATGAATATACAAAAAGTAATATATTGATAATTGAAAAAATAGAAGAATATAATAAGATTAAAGAAATTTTTGCGGAAAATAAAAAAATTCAAATAACCAATAAAAAAATCCTTAAGATAGGCGCAGATAAAAATAATTTATTATTAGATAATCTATTAAAAGAGGAAGAAAATGACGATAGCGCTATAACAGAAGGATAAAAACATGCCTCGAATAACTTCGGTAACCGTTGAATGCAAATGCGGGAATAAATTACTCCGTTATCAAAAAAAAGGAACAGGCAGATTAATTAAATGTTTTGTTTCAAAAATTGCCGAGGATCATATTTCTTTATCTAAAAAACTGCCAACCGGCGGTTTGGTGCACTGTACTAAATGCGGTGAGCGTGTGGGCGCGGTGCAAATGATAAAAGGGCAAGTTGCTGTAAAATTAAATCAAGGCCAAATCCGCCCCATCCGCATCGTCTGACTCTTTACTACAACCCTCCAACATTCTCAAGAATGTTGGAGGGTTTAAGTTTGGTACAGAAGTATTATAATTAAGGTATGGCTAAGATTAAAAATAGCAAACAGTTAGAAAGGCATTTTAAGGGAATTGCCAATCACAGAAGAATTGATATTTTGCTTTTGGTTAAAAGTTTTGATGGTATAACTTTATCGGCTATTGCCGATAGGCTAGATTGTAATTTTAAAACTATTTCCGAACATACTCGTAGGTTAGTTCAAGCTGGTCTTTTGGATAAAAAATATCAAGGCAGGGTAGTTTCTCATTCTCTTTCACCTTATGGCCATAACTTGGTTAAGTTTATAACAACATTCCAACATTCTTGAGAATGTGAGAGTGTTGGAAATGATGCGGGAAATTAAATACACTTTAAAATTAAGTAAAAGAGCCAAGCGATTAAGGTTGGCGGTTTATTGCGACGGCGCGGTCGTTTTGACCGCGCCGTATTCAGCTGGCCAAAATTTTATAAGTCAGTTTATTGTCAAAAACAGAGAATGGATTTTGAAAAAATTAGAAAGTTTTAGACCTTTTACGTCCAAGGCGCACCAGCCTTGGGCTGGTAAAGTTAGTAATCGCAAATTATTTATTAAACACAAAACCCAAGCATTAGCCTTAGCTCAAAACAGAATAGAGTATTTTAACAGGTTTTATAATTTTTCTTTCAAAAAAATTAATATCCGAAACCAAAAGACTCGCTGGGGTAGCTGTTCTAAAAAGGGTAATTTGAATTTTAACTATAAAATATCTTTATTATCACCGGCACACGCCGATTATATTATTGTTCACGAACTTTGTCATTTGAACGAGTTTAACCATTCTCGCAATTTTTGGAATTTAGTTTCAAAAACCGTTCCTAATCATTTGGAAATAAGAAAACAGTTGAAACATGGTTATATGTTACATAGGTGTTAATATATTCTCATGAATAAGGAGACTGTTGTATTTGGCGGGGGGTGTTTTTGGTGTACGGAGGCTGTGTTTAAACAGTTAAAAGGAGTTAAAAGTATAACTTCAGGTTACGCAGACGGCACCAAAGAAAACCCTACATATGAAGAGGTTTGCAGTGGTAAGACGGGCCATGCCGAAGTTATTAAAATAGATTTTGACCCGACACTGATTTCTTTTAAAGATTTACTTACAGTATTTTTTGCCACGCACGATCCCACAACTCTGAACCGCCAAGGTAACGATGTGGGTACGCAGTATCGTTCTATAATTTTGTATACTTCGCCCGAACAAGAAAAAGAAGCCAAAGAATTTATTGAAGAATTGAATCAATCGGGCCCTCCTTCGCACGAGGCCTCGGAAGGGCAAGGTGAGAAAATTGTAACCGAAGTTAAGGCTTTAGAAAAATTTTACGAGGCCGAGGCGTGTCACAAAGATTTTTATGCCAAAAACCCCAGCCAGCCTTATTGCCAGTTAATTATCAGCCCAAAGTTAGAAAAGTTAAAAGAGAAGTTTTATAAATTGCTAAAAAAGTAATCGGTAAACTTTTCGTTTCTTGTTCACTCTGGCAATATTGTCCCAGCTGTGGTAATACTTGCCTGGTATGAAGTATCTCTGGGTTTATGCTGTTATTTTTCTGGCGCTCGCGGGGGCGCTGGTTTTGTCTGGTGTGGTTTGGGACAAAAACTGGTCCAACTGGGCTTGGGGTAGCGCCTCGGTTTCTTCGGTGGCGCTGGAAATTAACCCAGTATCTCTTGCGGCCTATGCCGCCAAAGTATACGACGGCCGCGACTTAAAACTAGGCTCAATTTTGGCTAAAAACGAATTTTACACTCGCTATTTTATAACCTACAAAAGCGGCGCTTTAACTGTCTCCGGCATTATGAATGTGCCTAATAGCAATTCGCCAGCTGGCGGATTTCCGGTGCTTATTTTAAATCACGGCTATATTGACCCTGCTATTTATACCAATGGCCGTGGCCTAAAAAGGGAACAGGATTATTTGGCTCGGCGGGGCTACGCGGTTGTGCATTCCGATTACCGCAATCATGCTTTGTCCGGCAAGGATCCCGACGCCGACATGAAATTTCGCTTGGGCTACTTGGAAGATGTTATCAATGCTGTTTACGCCGTTAAAAATTCCGATCTCGCTTATTTAAATAAAGAAAAAATTGGCATGCTGGGGCATTCCATGGGCGGTGGGGTAGCCATAAATTTTTTGGTGACCCAGCCTAACTTGGTTAAGGTCGCGGTATTATTTGCTCCTGTTTCGGCCGATTGGCAGGATAACTTTGAAAAATGGACTAGCCACCGATTGGAATTAACTCAAAAGTTGGTAGCGGCCTACGGCTCGCCTCAAACCAGCCCAGAATTTTGGAAAAATATCTCGGCCATAAATTTTTTAGATAAAATTCAAACGCCCATAATGGTTCACCATGGTGATAGAGATGAATCGGTACCGATAGCTTGGTCGGATAAATTGGCTGGGAAGCTCAAGGAAAATCAAAAAGAAGTTACTTACTACACATATTCCGGCGAACCGCACGAATTTGCATGGGCTTGGCCGCTCGTTATGCAAAGAACAGCGGATTTTTTTGATAGGTATTTAAAATGATGGTTAATGATCATGGATGACAACCTAAAAGAAGACGAAGAACTAGATTCCGAACTATACCATCTTGGAAATGTGGAATTAGAAATTGAAGCTGAATGGAGAAGTGGAAAACTTGATTTTTAAATGGATGGTATGATAGTAATGAGTATTATGAAAAATATCGTTCCAGTTATAAAGGTAGTTTATAAGTCAAAAGATGGAAATTGGAGAGGTTTTTGTTTTCCTTACGATATAACATGCAATGCTATTAGTAAGGAAGATGCTATCAAAAAACTAACGGGTCTAGTTGAGACTTATGAAGAATGTTTAGGTCAGTACAATAATCCAAAACATCTCATGATCAATTCTTTGTCTGACAAAGAAGATTCTGACGTTTTTGAAAAAATTTGGCCAATAATTTCTAAAAAAATTGCCAATAAATTAAAAA
>CAYHXG010000063.1:0-1880 GCA_964360575.1 uncultured Candidatus Saccharibacteria bacterium
GGTCTAATAATCGGTTTTGTGGTCGGTTTTATACTCGCGGGAGTTATCGCTCTTGTTATTGCCGCTAATAGCGGTTTTTAGCTTATTCTTCGCTGGCTCTGCGCACATAAGTGCCGGTTCGGGTATCTACTTCTATTTTTTGTCCGGCTTCTATAAAAAGCGGGACTTTTACTTCTACGCCGGTTTCTAATGTGGCATTTTTTAGCGCGCCCTGAACCGTATCGCCCCGAGCAGCGGGAGGTGCATCCTTTACCTCTAGAACAACTTTTATGGGTAACTCCACCGAGATAGGTTTTTCTTTAAAGGTGAAAATTTCTACCGGCATATCTTTTTTTAGATAGCCGATTTTATCTTCTAACATGTCTTCCGTAAAACTTAATTTTTGTCCTTCACTAGTTTGAAAAAAGAACTCATTTTTGGTTCTGTAGATAAATTTTGATTTTAGCCGTTCGATGTTGGCTTCTTTAATACTGTCGGATTGCTGGAAAGTTTCCGCGCGAACTTTACCCGTAATGACATGACGGATTTTTGTCTGCATCACTGGCCGGCGCTGAGCCACCTTGTTAAAATTGGATTCCAAAACCTGGTATGGCTCACCGTCGAGTTCAATTAGCACTCCGGGTTTTAGATCGTTCATCGACAACATACTTTTCGCTAATAGCGTGAATTACTAGGCGAATAAGGCGAATTTTATATTAGTTATATTCGCTGATTGATTCGTTTTTATTCGCGACAAGTAACCGCGGTGAAGTATAATCAAAAGTGATGCGATTATCAAGAGCTTTGATTACGCTCGCTGTTGGGTTTTTGCTGGGCGTATTGGTTGAGTCGGCAATTGGTTTTTCGGGGTGGTTTTTACTGGTGGCGATTGTTATTGCTGTTTCGGTTGGCGCTGTTGATCTTACAGCCGGGTCCCGCCGCGGTTTTCTAGTTTTTCTTTTTTTATTATCTCTAATGCTGGGCCTTGTTCGGTCGGCAACTTATCGTGAGGATTTTTCTAAAGATGAAAAAACCTTTTGGCAGGGCACACGCGGGTTTTTGGTTTCAAAAACTAAATCAATTTTGCCGCAAAATGAGGGCGCTCTTTTTAACGCCATGGTTTTAGGTTACGAAAAAGACGTTTCAGCCGAAATAAAAGACAATTTTAACCGAACCGGCACTCGGCATGTGATGGCTATTTCTGGCATGAATATATCTATTGTGGCGATGATGTTAATGACCTTGGGTGTAGTTTTGGGCTTGTGGCGGCATCAGGCCTTTTGGTTCGCGGTAGTTGGCGTTATCGTTTTTGTTCTTTTGGTGGGTTCACCAGCTTCGGCTGTGCGGGCGGGTATTATGGGAGTTTTACTGTTGTGGGCGCAAAACCGCGGGCGGTTGGTCGAGGCTTGGCGACCGATTACGCTCGCCGCGTTTTTTATGACGGTTCTCGACCCCACGCTTTTAGTTTTTAATATTGGTTTTCAGCTTTCTTTTTTGGCCGTTATCGGCATTATGTATTTTAAAAATTTTTGGGGGAGAATTTTTAGTTGGCTTCGCATTAAATGGATTCGGGAACTTGTTGTTTTATCTATGGCGGCTCAAACCACCACTTGGCCCTTAATACTTTATAATTTTGGCACGGTGTCGGTTGTAAGCCCCATCGCCAATATTTTTGTAGTGCCGATGCTAACCCCAGTTATGTTTTTGGGTTTGGGTTTCACTGCGGTTTCGTGGTCGGGTTATTTAGCGCAAATATTTTTGTGGCCGGTCTGGTTGATCTTAAAAATTACGATAAAAATTGTGGAATTTTTTGGCGCGTTTAGTTGGGCGAGCTTGGAGCTGGGCCGGTTGGGCCTTGCGATATTTTTGTTTTATCCTTTGCTGTATCTGTTTTGGCGGTA
>CAYHXG010000063.1:1980-3958 GCA_964360575.1 uncultured Candidatus Saccharibacteria bacterium
GTTTTGATTTTTCTTGTCGTACTGATCTTTTGGTTTGTTTTAGAAAAAGAAAATCAAAAAGCCCAAGTTATTTTTTTGGATGTGGGCCAAGGCGATAGCCAGCTGGTGCTGTTACCGGGCGATATACAAATTTTAATAGACGGCGGACCTTCGGGCGATATTTCGGCCAAACTTTCAAATTTCCTGCCATTTTACGATAAAGATATAGAACTCGCCATTTTAACCCATCCCCATGCCGACCACCTGCGCGGTTTTGTTTCTGTTTTTCGCGATTACAACATTAAAAATTTTATGTGGTCTGGTGCCAACTACGAAAGTCGGGTCTACGCCGATTTTATGGAACTTCTTAAATTGGAGGGCAGTAACGTTTACCTTGCCCGAGCCGGCGACACCGTGGACTTTGTCAAACACCAAGTGTCGGACAAAAATGTTGAACCTCCGACGTTGCACATTTTGGCCCCGGCGCGAGAAACTTTGAGTCGGAGTTTTAAGCATATTCACGAAGCTATGGTGGTGAGCGAATTAAATTTGGGTAATAAAAAGTTTTTGTTAACGGGTGATATGGAAGAAGATTTGGAGAAAGAGCTTATTGCGTCAAATGCGATTACGGATGTGGATGTTTTAAAAATCGGCCATCATGGTTCCAAAACTTCTACCTCGGAAGCTTTACTGAAGATTGCTAAACCCGAAGAAGCCATCATCCAAGTCGGCCGAAATTCATATGGTCATCCTACACCTTTGGTTTTGGACCACCTAGCCAAGTTTGGGGTTAGGGTTTTTAGAAACGACGAACTGGGGGATATTATTTATAGATAAAATTGGATAGCAAAATAACAAAACATACCGAATATACTGAGATAGCGGCCGCTATCTCAGTATATTTTCAATGAGAAAATGGCTTAAAATATGGTTTTTTGGGTCATTTTGGTCCTTGCTATTGACTTAATATATGGCGATATGTTATTCTTAAATCAGAATTAGTTCTTCAAAATTTACAAAAAACCCATCGGACAAATCGTCCAATAATCAAGGGAGGAAAGCTGCCATGATAGTCACTATAAGAGAATTGGTTCGTGTGAACGACACAAACCTCATGGGTGTTACTTCTGGAGGAGGACACCTTATGTCTCTGACTGACGAGGAATGTGCAACGTTAGGATATTTCCAAGGTATAGCCCTAGAAATCGATGTACAATCGTTGCCTCTCCAAGTGTATTTAATAAGTGGTTCGATGAAACGGTTGGCTATCTACCCTCGCAAGGGGTACATTAAATTTCCAGTAGCTAGATCTATTTCTCTAAAAGATGAAGAAAATGTCCGCGAACTCGTAATATATCGCGAGCCGAAGGAATAAACCGATACCTGGTCTTAATATAGCTCTCGAC
This sequence comes from uncultured Candidatus Saccharibacteria bacterium, assembly GCA_964360575.1. GTDB lineage: Bacteria > Patescibacteriota > Minisyncoccia > JACQLN01 > JACQLN01 > JACQLN01. The sequence continues at coordinate 3,366 of CAYHXG010000063.1, forward strand.
GAAAGTTGGAAACCCCCGTAGCAGAAATTGCTGCGGGGCTTTTTTTATTCTTTAAATTCGGTTAATATGTCTATTCAATAAATTAAAATAAATATGGCACATCCCAAAGAAGAAATAACTTTTTTAATGGTTAAGCCCGATGGAGTCAAGAGAGGTTTGACGGGAGAGATTATAAAACGCATAGAGCAGAGGAATTTGAAAATAATTGCTCTGGGCATGGAAAAACCAACCCGCGCCAAAATAGACGGGCATTACCCTAAAGATGCTAAATGGGTTCATCGCTTGGGCGAGAAAACTTTGGCCACTTACCAAAAATACGGCTACGACGCCAAAAAAGAATTAGGCACAACCAATGCCGATAAAATCGGCAAGATGGTGCGAAACTGGCTTTTGGATTTTATGTGTTCCGGGCCGGTGGTGATAATGATTATAAAAGGTGTGCATGCGGTGGATATGGTGCGCAAACTGGCCGGCAGCACCATGCCCTCGGCGGCCGAGATGGGTACAATTCGCGGCGACTATTCGGTGGATTCGGCTGTGGCGGCTAATCGCGACAAACGTTCGGTGCATAATGTTGTGCATGCTTCGGAAAC
>CAYHXG010000064.1:0-3931 GCA_964360575.1 uncultured Candidatus Saccharibacteria bacterium
AGACAATGACTTTATTTGGTCTGACAACGCTACCAATACCTCGATGTCTGTTAGCGCGTACGACTGGTTCAATGGTTATCTAGTGTCGGGTCTCTCCAATACCGACCAAGGTGTTGCTGAAACTTTGACCTTGAGCAACTAGTAAGTTAATAGCCACTTGTGCTCCGACCCTTATATAAGGGTCGGAGGGCTAGGAACAACCCCCTTCTCTTGAAGGGGGTTGTTTTTTGTTTTTAATTTAGTTACTATATACTCCGTCATGATTATACTAAATAAAAAAATATCGATTGTTTTTACCGTTGTTTTGGCTTTACTTGTCATTGTTTCGGCCAATTATATTTTTAGAAAAGATGAAGCAGTAAATCAGAATCAATTGTCACAAAATTCCAATAGCCCAGAAATTGTGGCTGCAGAAGAACTGGCTAGTAAACCAACAGTTAAACAAAGTCCTGCTTACGCGGGGCGGCCCTTGGATGAGGTTCGTTTTGGCGCAGGTTTTAATGCTCCCGGGGAGGCCATAGAAAAAAAGCGGGGAGATTTAAAGGTTTTGGCTGCAATCTTAAACGCAAACCCAAAGGGAGGCGTTGGTGTGGATGACTGGATCGCCATTGGGGTTATAAAAAAGTTTTTTAACGACTATGAAGGCGCTCGGGATGTTTGGGAATATGCCGGTGTTTTGTATCCGAAAAATAGCCTCTCTTTTGCCAATTTAGGTAATCTTTATGGTTTTTACCTAGGAGATGCTACCAAAGCAGAAACTAACTTTTTAAGGGCTATCGAGAATGATCCTTATCAAGTGGGTTACTATATAAACTTGGCTGATTTTTATAGCCATGTCTTGACCAGTAAAAAGAGTGAAGTTCCTAAAATATTATTAAGTGGGCTAGAGTTGGTCAAAGATTCTAATCTATTTCTTGTTTTGGCTACATATTATCGGGATATAGGAGATAAAGCTAATGCCTTAAAATATTATCAGGAAGTTTTAAATATTGATCCTGATCATGCTGGTATAAAGGAGGAAATGGCTAAACTAAAGTAACCAAGTTATATAATTATCGGGCACCAGATTACTTTCATCCTTTGTTATTTTGATCCGCGGTTGGTGGTTGTACTTAGGTGATTGGTAATATTATGGATAGTGAGTATAGATCGCGGGTTTTGATTTTTTCTCTGGCCTATTTCCCAGTAGTCGGAGGGGCCGAAATAGCTGTTAAAGAAATCACCGATCGTTTGGGTGATTCTTTTGATTTTGATCTAGTTACTTTGCAGTTTAATAAATCTCATTTGGTCCAGGAAGTTATTGGATCAGTGAATGTTTATAGAATCGGTGGTAGCAAAGCGTTTTTCCCAATCAAAGCCTTTTTTTTGGCTAATAGGTTGCATCGCCTAAAAAGTTATAGAATCTCTTGGTCAATTATGGCTGCTTACGCTGGTTTTGCGGCTTTGTTTTTTAAGTTGTTAAACCCCAAAATTCCTTTTCTTTTGACTTTGCAGGAAGGTGATTCCGAAAAACACATCCTAAATCGGGTCGGTGTTTTTTATCCCTTGTGGAGGTTAATTTTTAAGAAATCTGATTATATTCAGGTTATTAGCCAATATCTTGCTGATTTTGCCCGGAGGTATGGAGCAACATGTCCAGTTGAAGTGGTGCCGAATGGAGTCAGTTTGGAAAAATTCAAAATCCGAAGCACGAAATCCGAAACAAATTCCAATTATAAAAATTCAAATGTCAAAACAATTATTACGACTTCACGGCTAGTCTATAAGAATGGGATTGATACTCTTATCCGTGCCGTCGCCTTGCTAAAAGCTAAAAGTTATAAGCTAAAAGCTATTATAGTTGGTGATGGTCCGGATAGATCAAAACTAGAACAACTGGCTAGAGATTTGGGCATAGTTGATCGAATTAAATTTATCGGTCACGTTAATCCTGATAGAATCCCAGAGTATCTAAGCACGGCTGATATCTTTGTGCGTCCATCGCGATCGGAGGGTCTAGGCAATTCGTTTCTAGAGGCCATGGCGGCCGGTTTACCTGTTGTTGGAACTGCGGTTGGAGGGATACCTGATTTTTTGACAGATGGTGAGACTGGTCTTTTTTCTAAAGTTGACGATCCGGAGAGCTTAGCGGATAAAATCGATCTATTGTTTACCAATGCCGAGTTGTACCAGGGGATTTCTGAGAACGGTAAAAGACTTGTTTATCAAAAATATTCCTCGGATCTTGTGGCTTCAAGGATGAAAGATATTTTTAGAAAAATAACCAGAGTTGTAAAAAAGGAAACCGATATTTTAATGGCAGTAGGGATTTATCCGCCTGATATTGGTGGCCCTGCCGTTCATGCGAAAAAACTGACTCTGGGGTTTAGACAGGAAGGTTTTGGGGTTAAGGTCGTGAGTTATGGAGATTCGGCCTCTGACGAAGTAGCCAAAGTTTCTAGAAAAATTCCATCTGGTCTACGTCATATGGTTTATTTTATAAAATGTTTTAAGCTGGCGTGGCATTGTGGTATTATCTATGCCCATGACGCAACCGCAGCTGGTCTACCCGCTTTTATTGTTGCAAAAATCTTAGGCAAAAGATTTTTTATCCGAGTTGGTGGCGATATTTTATGGGAAAGGGTGGTAGAGAAAGGTGAGAGGTTTATTTCCATGCATGAATATTACGCTCGAGGCCTTTATCTGAAAGATCGTCCAATAATGTTTCAGATAATCCGCTTGGTGCTTAAAGGCGCGAATAAAGTTGTCGTAACCGCAGACATGCTAAAAGATATTTATATTAATTACTACGGCCTAAACCCCGACAATATTATAGTGATCTTAAATCCTATGCCATTAAGACAGGTGGATATCGGAAACCCAAATGGATTTGAAGCCGGAATAGTTTTATTTGCCGGCCGGCTCGTGCCTTACAAAAACCTAACATTTTTAATAAATGTTTTTGATAAAGTCCGTCAAAGGTTAAACAAGGGAAAGTTATATTTGATCGGCGACGGTCCTGATAAGAAAAATTTGGAGAGTCTGGCAGAGAATTCTTTTTCGGCAATGAATATAAATTTTTTTCCACCCATGTCCCAATCTGAGCTTTTTGAAAAGATAAAAGAGGCAGCGGTTTGTGTTGGCCCGGCTCTAACCGAATTCAATCCCAATTTTATTTTGGAAAGCCTGTCTTTGGGTAAACCAGTTTTGCTTAGCCGCGAAAATGGCTTGTCTGTAAAATTGCCGGAAGAGTTTGTTTTTTATGCCACCCGGGAAGGTGATTTGGAAAATAAATTGGTTGAGTTGATTGGTGATGAAAAATCATATGAGAAGGCTCTTAAAAAAATCACCGGCATAAATTTTAGAAGGGATTGGGCTAATGTTTTGGAGGATCATTTAGCAGTTTTTGGAATGAAAAAAAATGAAAGTTTTAATGTTGTCAACCGATCAGAGCGTTTTTAAGAGTAGCAGTTCTTCCCGAGAAAGGATGAAGGATTATGGCAGTTTGGTGGAGGAGTTACATATTATTGTCAAAAATCAAAAATCAAAAATCAAAAATCAAAATTTTGGAAATGTTTTTTTATATCCTACGAACGATATATTTAATTTTTTGTATTTCTTCAATGCCTACAAAATTGCCAAGAAAATACTAGTGGCTAGTGGCCAGTGGCTAATTACTGCGCAAGACCCTTTTGAAACCGGTTTAGTTGGCTATTGGCTCAAAAGGAAATGTAATCTGCCTTTGCAAGTCCAAGTCCACACCGATTTTTTGAGCCCATATTTCTGGCAGGAATCAGTCAAGAACAAAATCAGAGTGGTTATGGGCAGATGGCTAGTCAAAAAAGCCAACGGTCTTCGTGTAGTTTCCGAGCGCATTAAAAATTCCCTAGTGGCTAGTGGCTATACCTCTTCGAGCCTGAGGCTCTCAGAGCCGAACGGCCTAAAACCTGTT
>CAYHXG010000065.1:0-3925 GCA_964360575.1 uncultured Candidatus Saccharibacteria bacterium
AGCTGGGCGATAACGGTGTTAGCCACCGCATCGTTAATTGGCCCGCCCAAAAAAATTATCCGCTCTTTTAACAAGCGTGAGTAAATATCGTAGGCTCTTTCACCGTATGAAGTTTTTTCTATAACAGTAGGAATAAGGTTCATAAATTTTACTATGGTAAGCGCGGAACATTCCGAGCAGCATCACGGAGATGGCCGAATCTACAATAGAGAGGACTCCGTGTCGTCTGCGAGGGATGTTTTGCGCGTGAGATATTTGATTTATTGATTTTCTATAAACTCAAATACTTTCTCGTTGCGTATCACATTTTTAACATAGCCCCTTAGCGCTGTCAAATCTAGATTCTGACCCGGTGTAAGCGGCGGGGCCGAACGCATCAACACGTTCAAACGCTCCTCAATCTCAGGCTCGGCCACGGCTATGTTTTCTTTCTTGGCAATTTCTTTTAGCACAAGCGCCGCTTTAACCCTTTTTTCCGCCTGCGGCTGCCAATCTTTTTTAAGTTCCTCCGGCGTCTTATTTATATGTTTTAAATAATTATCCAAATTCAAGTTCATGCGCCCCAGTGATTCCGAAAGTTCGGCGGTCATTTTACCCATTTCCATATTCACTAATTCCTGCGGCAGTTCCACATTAATATTTTTAACTAGTTCCTCCACAATCTTGGCCCGGCGCTTTTCTTGGGCTTTTAAAGTTTTTTCGGCTTTTAATCCCTCCATCACATTATTTTTTAAATCTTCCACTGAACCAAACTTGCCCAGCGACTTCGCAAATTCATCGTTAAGCTCGGGCACTTGGCGCGATTGAACTAAATTAACTTTAACATCAAAATCAATGGTTTCTCCGGCCAGATTTTTATCGCGATAATCCGCTGGCGCAGTCAAAGAAAAATTTTTGCTTTCGCCTTCCTTTAAACCTACAACATTGTCTTCAAAACCTTCAATAAGGTGCCCCTCACCCAAAACCAAGACATGCTGTTTAGATTCTCCATTTTCCATTACCACCCCATTTTTCTTAACCACAAAATCAATCTCCACACGATCGCCTTTTTGAGCGGCGCGGGTTACATTAGAATTTTCGGCCCGTGATTTCCTAATATCATCCAACACCTCCTCCATTTCCATGGAGCCAATTACAACTTCCTCCAATGGCACTTTTATTTTTTTGTAATCACCTGGGTCAACTTGGGGCACCACCGAGAGCGTGGCCGTAAATTTTAAGCCGCCGTTTTCCGGTAAAACCTGAGAAACTTTGGACTCACCCACAAAATTTATTTTTTTCTCCACTATAATCTCGCCCAACTTTTCTTTAACTGCAAGATCAAAAGCCGCGCGCTCCACTTTCTCGCGGCCGAGTTCCCGCATAACCACATCGCGCGGCGCCTGACCCGGCCGAAAACCATTCACGGGGTTTTGGCGCGAAAGCTCGCTCGCAGCCGTATCAAAATAAGGCAAGAGTTCGTCGGGCGAAAGAGCTACGCTTAACTCCAGTTGGGATTGAGGAAGGGTTTTGGTTTTAACTTCCATGAAATAAAATCTCAAAAATCAAATCTCAAATCTAAATCTTAAAATTAAAAACTTTTATTTTTGAGATGTGTTTTTGAGATTTGAGATTTTAATTTTTATTTTATATAAGCAGCCCCACAATTAACAAAGCTACAATATTAACTATTTTTATCATGGGGTTAATAGCCGGGCCAGCCGTATCTTTATAGGGATCACCCACAGTGTCACCGGTTACCGCGGCCTGATGCGCCAACGATTTTTTGCCACCGTAATGACCATCCTCAATATATTTTTTAGCATTATCCCAAGCAGCTCCACCCGAAGTCATGGAAATTGCCATAAAGAGACCAGATATAAGCGAACCCACCATGACTCCGCCCAAAGCCTCAAAACCTAAAAACCAGCCAATAAAAATCGGCACCACTACCGGAATCAAAGCCGGTACAATCATTTCCCTTTGTGCAGTTTTAGTGACAATGTCTACTGCTCTCGCGTAATCTGGTTTTACCGTGCGCTCCATAATGCCGGGCATTTCTCTAAATTGCCGGCGAACTTCCATAACAACCTTACTGGCCGCCTCACCCACCGCACGAATAGAAAAAGAAGCGAAAATATAAGGCAGCATAGCACCCAAGAGTAAACCTATAAGCACTGCTGGGTTAGCCAACTGAAAACCAAAACGTAAACCGAATTTTTCTATTTCGGTAATGTAAACTACAAACAAAGTTAGGGCAGCGAGCCCGGCTGAAGCGATGGCATAACCTTTGGTGATAGCTTTAGTGGTATTACCCACAGCGTCCAAAGCATCGGTATGCTTACGCACCGATTCGTCTAGCCCTGCCATTTCGGCAATGCCACCAGCGTTATCGGTTATGGGTCCAAAGGAATCTATGGCCACAATTATACTCGCCATAGAAAGCATGCTTGAGGCCGCAATAGCCACGCCGTAAACACCAAAAAACTGAATACTGGCTAAAACTCCCGCCGAAATAATAATTACTGGCAAAGCCGTACTTTCTAAAGAAATAGCGAGCCCCATAATAATATTAGTGCCATGCCCTGATTGAGAAGCACGAGCGATGGCTTTAACCGGCCGATAATTTTTGGCGGTATAATAATCGGTTACCAGCACCATTAAAAAGGTTACAACCACACCTGTAACCGCGGACCAAAAAAGATTCGCACTGCTGGGAATAGCTACAACTTTAGGAATAACAAACCACAAAGCCGCTAGAGTTAAGATTGCCGAAGCCGCAAGACCCTGATACAAAGCACGCATAATAGCTCCACCCGAAAGCCGTACCGCGAAAGAGCCTATGATACTCCCTAAAATGGCGATAGCGCCAATCACTAAAGGCAGGACAATAAATGACGGCGCTACAAACGCGCCCAAAAGCATGGTGGCTATCATGGTAACCACATAAGTTTCAAAAAGATCGGCCGCCATACCGGCGCAATCTCCCACGTTGTCACCCACGTTGTCGGCAATCACAGCCGGGTTTCTAGGATCATCCTCAGGAATACCCGCTTCTATTTTACCCACCAGGTCTGCACCCACATCGGCAGCTTTAGTAAAAATTCCACCGCCCAACCTTGCAAAAATAGAAATTAAACTGCCGCCAAAGCCTAAACCAACTAAGGCCTCCAAATTATCGGTAGCAAAATAAAAGCCAGCCACAGCCAAAAGAGCAAGCGAGGTCACAAAAAAACCAGTCACGGCACCTCCTTTAAAAGCTAAACTAAAGGCGGGTTTTAAACCGGTTTTAGCGGCTTCAGTCACACGCACATTGGCCCGTACCGCTACGCTCATACCTACGTAACCCGCGAGAGCCGATAAAAAACCACCCACCAAAAACCCGATGGCCGTGGTTAAGTTTAGAGCAAAATAAATACCCACCGCCAAGAGAGCGGCAATGATGGTAATGGTCTTATACTGTCGTTTTAAATAAGCGTTAGCACCTTCACGCACGGCGTTAGAAATATCTTTTTGATCTTGTGAACCCTCGGATTTTTTTAAAACCGAGATTATTAAAAACACCCCGTAAATAATACCTGCCAAACCAGAGACGATTATAAAGATTTGTGATGTGAACATACTTTTTAAAATTTCTAATTACTAATTACTAATTTCTAATGAAATGACAAATACCAAACCCAAATGCCTAAAAAGATTCCATCATTAGTCATTTAATCATTTGGCATTGATTTGTCATTAGAAATTAGACATTAGACATTTGAACCCTCACCAGCGGCTTCTGTTTTAACTTCCAAATCTTCTTCGCTGCCAGATTCCTGTTTTGTCTCCCCACTAACAACCGGGGCTGTGCCTTTCACGTCTATCCTCCATCCTGTAAGTTCTGCTGCTAATCTAACATTTTGCCCCCTCTTGCCAATAGCTAACGACAACTGATCCTCACTCA
>CAYHXG010000066.1:0-2759 GCA_964360575.1 uncultured Candidatus Saccharibacteria bacterium
CATGTTTTTTCGGGCGGCGACGGCCCATGACAGTCGCGTTTAGTTCCAAAAAAAGGAGGATTTGGTATGGGATCCAAGACGAATGGAGTACTGCGGCAGATCGCCAATACGGCGAAGTCAGTTTCTCCCTCAGTGGTGGTTCCTTCCAGGACCATAGTCCTGATCTGGGAAAGCGAAGCTAACAGATCTCTCGGGGCCTTCAAGGCCGTTTTCCCCGGCCAGATTCTGGAGAGGTCGCGGTATAGCGCCGCTTACGCCGACGGTCGCGTACTCACGGTGGGTGGCAAGCCCTTCGTGTACCGGAAGCCGACGAATGGCCAGGGCCCTGCTTACAATCTCTACGTTTCCTGCGTAGAGAGAAACGGCAGGGTTGAGTACAAGGTCGAATCCGAGGCGAAACTCCAGGGTCGCCTCAAGGCCGAGACTCACGCGGCTGACCGCGCGCTCTTCATGGCGCAGGGTTACCGCGGCGACCAGATCGAAGCACTCGAGCGGGCAACCGCCGAAGGCCAAATGAAAGTGGTCGTCGACTGGGTGGTGGATGTCGTGCAGGCCTGCGAGAAGAGGCTTACCGGCAAGGTCGCCGATCCGCGCAAGGACGCGAAGGGTGCGTTGCGGACCTTCCTCCAGGCCCTGTTTCAGATGAAGGCGACCGAGACGGAAATCCGTTCGGCTTTCTCTGCGATAGGGATCCAGACCCCGGCTGAACACGTCGGCCGGTCCCTTTTTTACGGGGCCAAGGTGGTTCTCAACATCGGCTTGCCCGATGAGCAGGGAACTCACGAGGTTGGTGGCTTGGCTGCCGATGGTGATGTCACCACGGCCGAGCCTGCCGTCGCTGAAGACGAGCCCGAGCCCGAAGGCCAGATGGAGTCCGAAGTCGGCATTGCCGAAGGCGGTGCCAACGAGCCAGCTCCGGCGGCCGAGACCGAGGTGGAAGCCGTTGGGGCCAGCGAACCCGCGGCCGACCCCGCCATCAACGGCCACACGGAGCTGCCGCAGAAGAAATCGCGGCGGAAGAAAGCCGAAACCGTGGCCGCCTAGCAGTACTTTCTCATTTTTTTAGTTCCAATTTCACAAAGAGGTTCCCTCACAGGAACCTCTTTTTATTTACAACTAATGAAAATAATTGAAATTAAGGTCTGACCTTAATTAGCATAAAAATGGTACATTGTAAATAATGAAGCTTTCTAATTCCTGATTCCTGATACATAATTCAAACCATATGATGGTCTCTCAAACGGAGGATATTAAAAATCGCTTGGACATTGCCGAGGTAGTGCAGGGCTATGTCAAACTCCAGAAGGCAGGATCTGTCTGGAAAGGTCTTTGTCCTTTCCATAACGAAAAAACACCTTCATTTGTGGTTACACCCGCCCGGCAAATTTGGCATTGCTTTGGTTGTGGTGAGGGCGGTGATATTTTTTCGTTCGTGCAAAAAATGGATAGCTTGGAATTCTACGACGCTTTAAAAATACTAGCCGATAAAGCCGGGGTAAAATTGGCTAAGCAGGATATACAATTAAGTTCTCAAAGAAAAAAAGTTTACGAAATTTGCGAACTTGCCACCAAATTTTTTGAACGCCAATTGTTATCCAAACCCGGCCAGTTGGCCGTTAGCTATCTTAAAGAACGTGGAGTAAAATCGGAATCGTTAACCAGTTTTAGAATTGGCTGGGCGCCCGATACCTGGCAATCGCTCCGTAATTTTTTAAACAGTGAAGGTTACGAAGATAAAGAAATTGAATCAGCTGGCCTCATTGTCAAAAGTGAGAATCCCATCAGCGTAGATCAGCGTTTAAATCAGCGTAGATTAACGGATAGATATCACGATCGCTTTCGCCATCGGATTATGTTTCCTATTGCCGATAGCCAAGGTCAAACTGTTGGTTTTACAGGCCGTGTTTTTGAAAAAATAAAAGGCGAGACTGTGCATGCAGACGCCGGCAAATATGTTAATACTCCGAGCACCGTTCTTTACGATAAATCTAGTGTTCTTTATGGTTTAGATAAATCGCGAAACGCTATTAGAAACGAGAGCTGTATACTTTTAGAAGGAACGCTAGATGTAATTATGTCGCACCAGGCGGGTGTTAAAAATGCAGTGGCTACTTGTGGCACGGCTTTTGGCAGCGTTCACGCTCGAATTATCAAAAGATACACAGACAAGTTGATGTTGGCCTTTGACGCTGATGAAGCGGGTGATACGGCCTTAAAAAAAAGCGTTAACTTAGCGTTAGTTTCGGGTTTAAATGTTGCAGTTGTGGCTATCCCTTCGGGTAAAGATACTGCCGATACTGTAAAAGATAATCCCAAGTTGTGGACCGAAGCCGTTCTAAAACCTGTGCCCTATTTGGCGCATATTATAGATAGATCGCTCAAAGGTTTTTCTGGCACATTGGAATCTAAAAAAACGGTAGCAGCTAATGTTTTACCATTTATAAAAAATATTGTCTCGCCTTTGGAAAAAGATTATTGGCTAGAAGAACTTTCGCGCCAAGCGGCTATGGGTAAGGATGTTTTGATTTCCGAACTTAAAAGGTTGCCCGCTTCGGGTTTTGGTCCGGTCCAAGCCAGCGCCAGCTTAGCTCAATCCGGCCAGGCTGGCCTCAAAGATTTACCGGGTTTGCGTCAAGAAGAATATCTGTTATCCTTATTAATAAGATACCCAGACTTAAAAAGCCGCCTTGGCCCCGAGGAGTTAGCATTGCTCTCCCAGCCAAAATTATTTACGCTGGCTAAAAGCCTGTTGGCAGATA
>CAYHXG010000066.1:2769-3898 GCA_964360575.1 uncultured Candidatus Saccharibacteria bacterium
AACGGCACCAAAATTCCGGACACGGCCGATTCGCGCATTCTCGCGCTAAGCGAACTTTTGGCCGATTTCAATATTGATCCGGAAACCGAGTTTGCCAAAACTGTAAAAAATTTAAAGAAGCAGAATTTGCAGTCTAAACTCAAAGCTATTCAAGCCGATATTAAAACAGCCGAAGCCGCCTCGGACGCGGCGGCTTTGGGTCTTTTACTTAAAGAGTTTAATGAGATTTCCAAAAATCTCTCGGGTTTTTGATTTATATACAAATACGAAGCACGAAATCCGAAATTCGAAACAAATTTTAAATCTTAATTTTTAAATGTTTTAGAGTTTATGATTTAGATATTGTTTAGAGTTTCGATATTCGAATTTCGAGTTTGGTTCGATATGTCTAAAAAGAAAAACAAAAAAAAGCATCGCGGTAAAAGTTACCGCAAGAAAAATAAACCGAAGCGAGTTCCAAAAAAGAAATCCAAAAAACGTGCCAAAGTTTCTATTGTAACCGAAGCTAAGCTAACCGATCTGGTGCGCCGTGGTCGCGGTCGGGGTTTTGTAACGGAATCGGAAATTATCCAAACCTTCCCTAATATAGAAGAAGATATTTCTGGTCTGGAACATCTTTATCGTCGTTTGGAATCGCTTAATATAAAGATAATTAGTGCCCAGGAACGTTTGTCGCTAGCGCCGGTTGGTAAAGAGCGGCTTAAAAAACCGGAGGTTCCGGCTGGTCTGGGACCGCTATTTGATTCGGTGCAGATTTATTTACGCGAGATCGGCAGAGTACCTCTACTGCGGGGCGAAGAAGAGGTTGATTTAGCGAAGCGTATAGAAAAGGGCGAGGAAGAGGCTCGCCAAAAACTCACCCAAGCCAATTTGCGTTTGGTGGTTTCTATTGCCAAAAAATATGTGGGGCGCAGTTCGCATTTAACACTCCTCGATTTAATACAAGAGGGCAATATTGGCCTCACTAAAGCTGTAGAAAAATTTGATTATCGTAGGGGTTATAAATTTTCTACCTATGCCACTTGGTGGATTCGCCAGGCTGTTACCCGGGCCTTGGCCGATCAAGCTCGCACTATTCGCATTCCGGTGCACATGGTGGAAACTATTTCCAAATATACGCAGGTCAAAC
>CAYHXG010000067.1:0-3848 GCA_964360575.1 uncultured Candidatus Saccharibacteria bacterium
ACCTGTTTTTATTGACTTCCAATTACGAAGGTTACGGCCGGACGGTGGTTGAAGCTACAGCGGTGGGGTTACCAGTAGTGATGACAGATGTAGGTGCGGCTATTGGGTTGGTAAGCCCAGTCGGCGATATCAGAGCCCTCACAGGCAACCTTAAACTGCTTATTGAGAATAAATTGGCTCGAGAGAAGATTTTGGAAAACCAGAAAAGGATTCTTGGTTTTTACGAATCAAAGCAAGATTTTTTAGATAGGATAAAACAATCATGGTCCCGATGCCTAGCATCGAGGATTCTCGATTCTGACAATGTGTCAGAATCGGAACAAAATAAATGAGTAAGCTTTTATTTATAACCCAAAAAGTAGACAAGGATGACGATGTTTTGGGCGTGTACCACCGCTGGTTGGAAAAGTTGGCCGAAAAGCTGGATACGATTTATGTGATTTGCCTTTACAAAGGCAGGGTAGAACTCCCTAGCAATGTTGAAGTTTATTCCTTGGGCAAAGAAACCCAATCGGATACGGATTTACGCGGATGGCGACGCGGATTTACGCGGATAAAATACATTCTACGTTTCTATAAATATATTTGGAGTTTGAGGAATTGTCACAGCTCTGTTTTTGTGCATATGAATCCGGTTTATGTTGTTCTAGACGGCTGGTTTTGGAAACTAAAAAGAAAGAAAGTTTTTTTGTAGTATAACCATCCCATGGGCAACCTAACTGCTAAAGTTGGAATTAAACTTGCCGATAAAATATTTTGTACCTCGCCTTATTCTTTTTCGGCTAAGTATAAGAAAACATCCTTGATGCCAGCAGGTATAGATACTGATTTTTTTAGACCTATGTCTGAGATAGAGAAGAATGAAAAACAGATATTATATCTAGGCCGAATTTCGCCCATAAAAAAAATTGAATATCTTATAGAAGCCGCCAAAATATTGGATAATAATGGTTTGAATTTTAAGGTTTTGATAGTCGGTTCACCTGGTTCTTCCGCAGTCGATAGAGAATATGAACTAAAACTGAAGGATATGGCCGTAGGTTTGCTATCTAAAGGCAAAGTTGAATTCAGATCGGCAATATCTAACCACAAAACCCACGAAGTTTATAACAGTAGTGGTATTTTTGTGAATCTCACACCCACTGGCAGTTTTGATAAGACGATTTTGGAAGCTATGTCTTGCGGATTACCGGTCTTGGTTTCTAATAAGGCTCTCGAACATTTCTTTACACAGAAGTTGGTTGAATTTTGTGTGTTTAAGGAAAACGATACCTTGGATTTAGTCAGGAAAATTTCAAATTTGCTGGTTTTGTCGGATAAAAATAAGCTCGGGGAGGAGTTAAGGGATATTGTTATTATTAACCATGGCCTAAGTCGTCTGACTAAGGAATTGACTAGCCATTTCCTTGTATAAAAATGAAAAACGATAAAAGTTATTCATTTTCGAAAAAGTTTGTGGAAGGGGAAACTCTTTCTGGTTTTTGGAGTTTAGCTTTCTACGGCATTGTTGCATTAAATTCCTTCTTTATTATTAAGTTTTTGGGCGTGTATGAGTATGGAGTTTATCAGCTGATACTTTCGGTTATGGCAGTGGCGGAAAGTTTAACGGTGGGGTATCTGGCGGACATGGTGCTGTCGGATTTTAGCCGATACATTGGACAGGGCCGGTTTGACTTGGCCAAGAATATTTTTAGGGGTCATGCGCTTGTTAGTTTCGCGGTAGCTGTTGTTATATTTGCGGGAGTTTTTTTTGGCGCAGATTTTTTAGTTGGACATTATTATGATGAAAACATTGCTTTATTTTTAAAAATCGCCATTATAGCTCTTTTGTTTCGGGTGGGGATTTCAATTTTAAAACTTTTTTTTGGCGGCAATATTTATTTTTCGGCTTTGGGCGCTCCTGTTTTTGGTGAAAGCGCAAAGTTTATAGTTTTGGTAGGTTTAATGTTATTCCAAGGTTTAGGCATTGTTCAGATTTTGATAGCTTATGTACTGGGTCATTTGTTTACGTTTCTTTTCTCTCTCGGCCACTTCTTTAAGGTTTATAAAAAATTATTTTTTAAAGTAAAAAGAGCCGAAGGTAGTTTGATTTTCTTTTTATTAAAAAACCAAGGCGCTTGGGTTGGTTTGAGGTATGTTTTTTCCCGGATCGCTAACAATTTAAGGCCTTGGGTTATAAAATTTTTATTAAATACCGAAGCGGTTGCCTTTTTTGCTTTTGCCAGAAACATAATGGCTGTAGCTTTAAGGTTAATGCCCTTGGGAACTTTTGGGCTGTTATTGCCCCGCGAACTTGAAGATAAAGCCAAACTCCGATATTTTTTTGCCATAATGGTTAAATATTCTTTCTTTTTGAGCCTTATATTTGCCGTGCTGATTTTTACTATTACTCCAGTGCTGATTAATCAGGTTTTTCCTAAATATCATGAGGCCATACCTTTAATAAAAATCATGAGCTTAATTGCCATTCTTTATGGTTTTTATAAAGTTTTTAGAATGACGCTGGTGGTGTTAAAAGAACAAAAAGTTTTGTTTACCCGATCTTTAGATGAATCCATTTTATCTCCATTATTGCTTTTTGTTTTATTGCCGTTTTTTGGAGTTGAGGGAACAGCAATAGAATGGGTTTTAACCTACGGCACTACCACGGTATTATTTTATTGTTATTTAGTAAAGTACCATCCCTATTTGAAATTGGCATTAAAAACTTTTTATTTTACAAGGAACGATATTAAATTTGGTAAACACATTTTTTTATTAGCTATCAGCCAAATAAAAAAAAGCTTGTCCCAAAGCAAATAAAATCCACAAAAAACCGCTTGCATTTTTTGGCAAGCGGTTTCACAACTAAGCAGTAGCGTTGACCTTTTCAATATCGCCTTCGGGGTCTTTGAGAAAAGTGTCAACATACTCATCGCGCAACTTTTCCCAAAGAGCATCACCCTCGGGTGTAAGTTCCTCGGCCCGTTTTATTTCGGGCCAGCGGTTTTTGGGGAATTTTACATACATCGTAAAAACCCTACGCAGCGCCTTCATGTCTTCTCTGGACATAAAAGGCGGCGGCATGGTTAAAACCGTATCATCAGAGTTGGTGGGACAGATAACATCAGGCTGGATATAACCCCTTTGGACGCACAAATCCCGAAGCCGTGTTCCGTGGAAGGGGACAAAAATGGAACAGCTCATGGTGTCGCTCTGGATCTCGCGGTTCAGTTCAATGGTATCAAAGGCCAGCTCCCGGGTTTCATCGGGAAAGCCGATGATATTATTGACGCTGAACTGGACGCCATGGTCCCGGGGAATTTGCATCCTTTTGATTACCAACTCATTGGTGTATCTGCGGTCAACCACATCCCTCCTGAATTGGAAATTACCGTGCTCAATTCCAAAACCCATGCGATGGATGCCGACATCTTTCAACTTTTTGATGCGACGCTCCACCACGGTTTCCGGGCGGGTCTGGCACCAAAATGGCAAATTGATGTCACTATACATCTCGCAGAATTGGTCGAATTCTTCTTCGCTCCAAGCAAAAAACGTGTCAGCCCAGAAGAAGAAATACTCGGCCCGCCAGACATCGCGGCAAAACAACAGTTCTTCGCGGATCTTATCAAACCTTTTCTTACGGAAAAAATTTTGCCCGGTGGCTTGCCTATATAATCTATCCTGGCTAGGCGAGTTGCAAAATGAACAAGTGTAGGGACAGCCCCGGTGGGTCTCTATGGGAAAGATTCTCAAGATTTTACCAGCCATAGGCCGGTAGAATCTGGAATCCTCAAAGATAGTAAAATCGGGCAAGGGATTTTTATCCATATTTACCCGAGGACCGATTGGATTCTTTTTGATGC
>CAYHXG010000068.1:0-3788 GCA_964360575.1 uncultured Candidatus Saccharibacteria bacterium
CTGAAAACCGCAAAAGAGCCCGGAGAAAAACATCGGCGCGAACCATATTTTAATTTTGGGGGAAGAAAAATTTTTCATAACGCATGTGTCTAAAAATATTTGGAAAACTATTGCACTCCCGCTCATATTTCTTGGAGTATTCTCCTCGTTATATTTAGTTTGGAAAATCCTAGATCTGCCGCCGGAGGCCGAACTTATAGAAATAGCTCGAGCGTATTTTGAGAAATACGGCCTGGTTACTGTTCTCGTCAGTGCAATTATTGAAGGGTTGTTACTCATAGGTTGGTATTATCCAGGAAGTTTAGTTATCCTTTTAGGCGTTATTTTTGCTGGTAAAAATATTCCGCATGTAATTGAGGTTGTTTCTGTAGTTACGCTCGGGCTATTTATTGCATACATCATCAATTTCTTTTTGGGTAAATATGGATGGTATCGCTTATTGCTTGCCTTTGGCCTCAAAGAGCCGCTCGAAAATGCACAACACCGTCTAATAAAATATGGGTTAAGTGGAATTTTCATAAGTTATTGGCAACCTAATCTCGCGGCTCTTGCTTCAACGGCAGCAGGAATACTCCATTTTTCTTTTCGTAAATTTTTGTTGTATTCGCTTGTATCAGTAGTTACATGGAATATTTTCTGGGGCACACTCGTATATTTTCTTGGCGAAGCGTCGCTATCTTTTGTAGGTTTGAAGTTTGCATTTATCGCCATAGGAATTTGGATTGCTTTTCGTCTAATTTCGCGTAAAATCAAGCGAGAACCCACAAAAACTGAAACGGAGGTAACAGATGAGCGAGAAACCGAGCGATAGCCGTCCTCTACCCAAGTCCTACTTTTGGACACACGGCATAACTCCGATGGCTGTCGGCATGGTGAAGAGTCCTGTGCCTGTCCCCCCCAGAACCGTTGCCGGTGGTGGCACAAAAACAGCCTATAAGGGCTGTTTTTTGGTGGTCGTTGATCCTTTGCCTCTAATGGGGTTGACAGGGTATATATATGGTGTATAATGGATATATTCAGTAAATGGACGGCACCTTTTAACCTCTTGGGAGGAAGAAATGGAAACTTTGAAAAGCTGGAAATTCTGGATAACGGTGGTTGTTACCACTACAATTGGATTACCCCCAATGTTTCTTTGGCCGTTGTGGCTTGGAGGAATTGTTATACTTGCCACGCTTGGTATTTTCGTCTTTTATTTCAAATGTGAGTTTGGAACATTCGCTATACCGTGGTTTACGAAAATGGGTATCTTTGGAGGATATGTGGGGCGGGAAATTCCCGAAAAACCAGGCCCAGTTTTTAGGGGGTTGGCTCTAGGATCTTTGTTCATCTGGGTGATACCGACTGTAGCGGCTCTTATGAAAAATTAGGAGCAGGAGGCTCCTCTATCAATTCTATAGGAGGGATCCTTCACTCATTCATACGGGGGAGAAAACGTATGAGCGAGATCATTCCCACCAATTTTGCCGAAGACGACCTGACGGCGGCCAGAATTTTGCTGGCTAACCAGACGGTTGTCGAGGACGTCCGGCTTTGCCAAGGACGTTCCGGCGACACCACCTTCCACGTAGGTGTTGGTCTCGACGAGGGAGCGAGGAGGCACCTTGAAAGGAGGTTGGGCTGGCGGCGGTAGAAACAAGTACCTTAGGCCGAAACAGAAATGTTTCGGCCGTTTTTATTTTGTGCGATATAATCAAGTTATGGCTGATTTAGTGTTGGGCATAGACGAGGCCGGACGAGGCTCGGTGGTAGGACCGCTTTTTTTGGCCGGGTTTTTGATGGCAGAGGAAGACCATCTTGTAGACCGGTTGAATAGTTTAGGCGTTAACGATTCCAAATTGCTGTTGCCCAAGAAACGCGATGCATTGGCCAAGGAAATTAAAAAAATAGCCCACGGTTACAAAATTATTAAAATCAGCCCTTTAAATATTGACCGATATTCCATAAACGATTTAGAAATAAAATTTTCAGCGCGTCTTATAAATCATTTTTCTCCACAGAGAGTATATTTAGATGCTCCGGTTTCCGGAACGGGTATTAAAAAATATTGCCGTAGTGTTGGTTTATTTTGTTTGAATCAAAACCATAAAATTGTAGGTGCTAATAAAATGGACAGCACCAACGTTTTGGTGGCCGCAGCTTCCATTTTGGCTAAATCAGAGCGCGAAAAACATGTTAAAATTTTAAAAAAGAAATACGGCGACTTTGGTTCGGGCTATCCCTCCGATCCTCAAACGATCACGTGGCTTAGCTGGTGGAGAAAAAATAAAGGTGATTGGCCTAGCATAGTGAGGAGGAAGTGGAATACTTTAAATAGTTTATAGTTTTTGGTTATTAGTTTTAGTTTTTTAGTTTAAGTTTCCGGTTTTGGACTAATAGACTAAAACTAATGAACTATAACCAAAAACTCATAACTAATAACTATTTCAAATGAAACTATATTTTTACGGTGGGGCGGGCGCGGTTACAGGCGCCAATTATTTAATAGAGTGTTCTGGCACTAAAATTTTAATTGACTGCGGTCTCCAGCAAGGTGGCCGGGTAGCCGAAAAGGAAAACTATAGCAAATTTCCGTATAATCCCGCCGAAATTAGCGCAGTCTTTTTAACTCACGCCCACGTAGACCACTCCGGCCGAATCCCCAAACTTTATAAGGAAGGTTTTAGGGGTAAGATTTTTGGTACGCACCCCACACTGGATCTCGCGCGTATAAATTTAGACGACAGTCTTCATCTTTTAAAAAAAGAGGCCGAAGATTCGGGTCAAGAACCTCTGTTTAGCGAAGAGGATTTAGTTGAGGTATGGAAATTAACTCATGGCCGCGCCTATCACCAAGAGATAAAAATAAATTCCGATATCAAAGTTAAATTTAACGAAGCTGGCCATATTTTGGGCTCGTCCATTATAGAAGTTTTTCTAAACGAAAGTAATCCCTCGACGACGCTCGGGACGTCCCGTAAAATCAAAATAGTTTTTTCGGGGGATTTGGGTAATCCGCCTACACCGTTGTTAAAACCCACGGAATTTATAAACGAGGCCGATTATGTTTTAGTGGAATCGGCCTATGGCGATAGATTGCACGAAGGCCGTTCTCAAAGAAAAGAAAAACTAAAAGAGGTGGTGGAAGCAGCCGTAAAAAATGGTGGCGCTTTGATGATTCCGGCTTTTGCCTTGGAAAGAACTCAAGAATTGCTTTTTGAACTTAATAGTTTGGTGGAATCGGGCCGCATCAAACGCGTGCCGGTGTTTATAGATAGTCCCCTCGCCATAAAAGCGACAGCTATTTATCAAAAATATTCCGATTATTTTAATAGTGATGCCGCTTATTTAATAAAATCAGGCGATGACCTGTTTAACTTTCCGGGTTTACAGTTTTGTTTAACCACCGAATCTTCCAAAGCCATAAACGATGTGCCGTCGCCCAAGATAATAATTGCCGGAAGTGGTATGTCGGAAGGCGGGCGAATTTTACACCACGAACGGCGCTACTTACCCGATCCAAAATCTACGCTTTTAATAATTGGCTATCAAACTCAAAACACTTTGGGTCGTCGGTTATTAGACGGCGCGCAGGAAGTTAAAATGTTTGGCGAAGTTATTTCGGTACGAGCCGAGGTGAAGGCGATTGGCGGTTATTCGGCCCATGCCGATCAAGCCAAGCTTTTGGATTGGGTCGGACGTATCAAGAAAGTAAAAAAAGTTTTTGTGGTTCAAGGCGAAGTTGGTCCAGCCTCTGTTTTAGCTGGAAAAATCAAAGACAATTTTGGAGTGGAAGCGGAAGTGCCGCA
>CAYHXG010000069.1:0-3743 GCA_964360575.1 uncultured Candidatus Saccharibacteria bacterium
CTGATTTTTGTAATTGCTCGTAATAACTCGCAAACAAAAAACGCATGTTCATCGGCGAATATCATCACACCATAGATGCCAAAAAACGCTTGGCTGTACCCGCCAAATTCCGAAAGAAATTAGGTGAAGCCGCAGTGTTAACTAAAAGTTTGGATAATTCGCTGGTGCTTTACCCTATGAAAGAATGGGAGGAACTGGCTGGAAAGTTGTCCAAATTACCCGTAGGTCAATCGGGCACGCGCAGTTTCGTGCGGATTATGCTCGCCGGAGCCGCCGATGTGGAAATTGATTCTTTAGGACGAGTTTTAGTACCAGATTATTTAAAGGATTTTGCGGGATTAAAAAAGAATGTAGTGGTGGCCGGTTTATTTAACAGGCTAGAAATTTGGGATGAGGATAATTGGAACGAATATAAAAAGAATTCAGAAAAAAATACAGGCGAGATCGCGGAGAAGTTGGGAGAACTGGGAATCTACTAAATCATGAAACATAAAACATGAAGCCTGAAGCGTTGAATTCAAAAAATGTTTTAGGTTTTATGCTTCAGATTTTATGATCCATACGCCGGTTCTTTTAAAAGAAGTTGTTGCTTATTTGGATCCTCAACCGGGTGAAAGTTTTATAGATGCCACTTTTGGCAATGGCGGGCATGCGCTCGAAATCTTAAAACGAACAGCGCCTAATGGCAGGTTATTGGGGATTGATTGGGACCCCACTTCGCTCCAAAAGTTGGAGCTACGCGGGGCAGGGGGGTCTGGACTCGATACCGGATCGGAAAATTTAACAGCGTCCGAACCGCTTACTTCCCGACGCAATGTCGGGGAGATCCGATCTGGGATCGAGTCTGGACCCTCAGCTGATAAACGGTTGGTTTTGGTCCACGGTAATTTCGCCGATATTGCCGAAATCACATCGAAGTCTCACTTCAATGTGGCGGGGGTGCTATTTGATTTCGGGTTTAGTTCCAATCAGTTGGAAGCAGGCGGTGGGTTTTCGTACCTTAGAGACGAGCCCTTAGATATGCGTTTCTATCGAAGTGGAACTTCAATAGAAGAGAAAACGGCGGCGTATATAGTCAATGGCTGGCTAGAGGAGGAATTGGAAAAAATTTTTAGAGAATTTGGTGAAGAAAGAAATTCTAGAAAGATCGCCCGGGCGATTGTGGAGGAAAGAAAACGAAGAAAAATAAAGACAACAGGGGAGTTGGTGGAGATTATTGATAAGACCTATAAGACCAATAGGACCTATAGAATTAAGACTTTGAGCAGAATCTTTCAAGCTTTAAGGATTGCTGTAAACAACGAACTTGAAAATATTAAAAAGGGTTTAGAGGGCGCGTGGGATATTTTAAAACCCAATGGAAGGATAGTGGCCATTTCTTTCCATTCTTTGGAAGATAGACTAGTTAAGAATTTTTTTAACGAAAAGAAAATGATTGGGCTGGGCAAAGTATTAACCCGAAAACCCGTCACACCATCAGCAGAGGAAGTAAGAGAAAATACTAGAGCCAGGAGTGCAAAATTGAGAGCGATTGTGAAAATTTCTAATATATAATTTTTAAACTAATGAGATCATTTCTAGGTAAAAAAATTGTTCATTTGCTTGTTTTTTCCACAGTGTTTTCTGTGGTTGGTTATATTCTTTTTTTAAGTTTAGCCACGTCTTTGGATTTTAAAATAGAAGCTCTTACTCAAAAAAGAACGGTATCAGTGGAAGAACGCGAAGGCTTATTGAATAAAGTGATCGCGGCCCAGGGCCGCGAAGCTCTGGCGGCGGCGAGCCTGGGTTTAAATTTGGTGGAGGCGACTTTGGCCGATGGTTATGTGGATATTAGGCCGCAGGTTACCGCCGCGGCTGACTTGTTGGCTAACAACAAGCAGTAGAGACTTCAAACCGCAAATAAATTCGAAATCCTAATATCGAAATACGAAACAATATCTAATTTATTAAATTCTAAATTTTAAACATTTTAATTTGTTTCGAATTTCTGATTTCGTGCTTGGGATTTAATATGGTATGGGTGCCAGTTTACATCGCAGACGGGTTTTAGTTATAAGCGTTATATTTCTACTATTTTTCGTTACGGCTCTAGGCCGGCTTTTTTATTTACAGATTTTTAAGGGTTCATATTACCAGCAAGTAGCCGGACGCCAGCAGAAAGTAAACGATGTGGTTTTAGCCGAGCGGGGCAATATATACTTAAAAACCCTCGAGAAAAAAATACCCTTAGCTCTAACTCATACTTGGTACAATGTGTGGGTTTCGCCCCAAGAGATAGATTTGGAGAAAAAAACAGAAATGGTGTCGAATTTAGCTCAACTTTTGGGATTGGATGAAGCTGTGGTTGCGGAAAGAATAAATAAAACAGGCGACCCTTACGAACCTCTAAAAGACAAAACGGATAAGGAGGTGGTATTGGCTTTGGGAAAGTTTGGTTATAAAGGTGTCCACTGGAAGGCATTTCAAGATAGATACTATCCTTTAAACAACTTAGCTTCTCAAGTGATTGGTTTTGTGGGACGGAGTGATTCGGTTGGAGAAATCACAGGCACGGGACGCTACGGTTTAGAAGCATATTTTAACAGTGAGCTAAAAGGTGAATCGGGCTATGTGGCCGGTGTTAAAAAAGCTCTAGGTTCTTTAGTTTTGCCGCTTTCTCGTGTGGTTAAACCCAAAAAAGGCCAAGATATTTATTTAACTTTGGATTATAATATCCAACTCGCTTTAGAAAAAGAACTAAAAGCAGCTTCGGAAAAATTTTATGCCGAGGGCGCGAGTGGCATTGTGCTGGATCCTAAAACTGGTGCGATTTTGGCTATGGCGAACATGCCCAATTTTGATCCCAATAAATACAACGAGGTTAAAAATGTTTCGGAATTTTTAAACCCCAATGTTCAGTTGGTGTTTGAACCGGGTTCTATTTTTAAACCCATCACCATGGCAGCGGCGTTAGATGTTAATGCGGTTTCGCCCGATTTAAAATATTTTGACGCGGGCGAGGTTATGGTAGACGGCTTTACTATTCGTAATTCTACCCGTGAAGCTTGGGGTGAGCAGACCATGAGCCAGGTTTTAGAAAAATCTCTAAATACCGGTGTGATTTTTGCTTTGCGTCGCTTACCGCGAGGTGTGTGGCGAGAATATGTTGATAACTTTGGTTTTGCGGAGAAAACTGGTATAACCTTAGCAGGTGAAGCCAAAGGTGACATTCGCAATTTAAAAAGTGGCGTGGAGCTAGACTGGTTAACTTCTTCTTTTGGCCAAGGTTTATCAGTAACACCGCTCGCTATGACTTCGGCCATAGCCACTATTGCCAACGGTGGAGAACTTTTAAAACCTTACTTGATTGATAAAACTATAAAGACAAGCGAAGGCCAAGAATATATTACTCACACTAGTAAACGAACAGTAAAGCGTCGTGTAATAAAACCAGCTACCAGTGAGACTTTAACCAAGATGCTTTTGGGTGTGGTGGAAAATGGTAGTGGCCGGCAGGCTAGAATTCCCGGTTATAGTGTAGCCGGTAAGACTGGCACGGCACAGGTGGCTGGTCCCAACGGAGGTTACAGCGAAAAAACTATTCATACTTTTGTGGGTTATAGTCCGGCTTTTAATCCAGCCTTTGTTATGCTAATTAAATTGGATAACCCCCAAGGGGCCCGGTTTTCGGAAGTTACCGCAGCGCCGGTGTTTAAGAAGGTGGGTGAATATATTTTGCATTATCTGGGGGTCAGGCCGGATAA